>CALVIA010000118.1 GCA_944329255.1 uncultured Bacilli bacterium | reverse complement strand
TATATTGAAAAAAATTAATAAAAATGATAAACTTAATTTATAAAATAAAGGAGGATATATGGATAATAATTTTAACAATCAAGATAATTTAAACAAACAAGAACAAACAGATTATTATAACAATGATTCATATTATTCTAATGACAATTATGACAATAATTATAGTGATACCACATATGAAGAAAAAGAGAAGAAAAATGGTATATGGTGGAAAATATTATTGGCAGTATTGATATTATTGATAATAATATTATTGTTATTAAAATTTTGTTCTGGAGATGGAAAGAGCAAAGATGAAAAGTATACAGAATTAACAAATCGTATATGTAAAGCAGCAGAAACCTATGTAATGAACAATCCAAATTTATTAGATAGGACAGAGCCAGGAAAATCAGCAATAATAAAATTCAAAGCATTAGCAGATGCAAATCTAATAGAAGCACAAATAGAAAATCCGTATTATAGTGGAGGATTATTTTCAAATAGTAAAGAAGATAAATATTATTCACTAGATGCAAGTGTTAGATTAACAGTGTTAGGTGATGGAACATTAAATTGCGAAATGGTAGATAATTCAAAAGATGTAACTCCACCAGATTTAAGATTAAATGGAGATACAACAATAACATTAGCGGTGGGAACAGATTTTGAAGATCCAGGATATACAGCAACAGATGATTATGACGGAGACATAACAGATAAGGTAGTGGTAAGTGGAACAGCACCAAATGATAAAGCAGGAGAGTACGAATTAACATATACAGTATCTGATTCAGCAGGGAATGTAACAACAAAGAAAAGGAAAATAATATATGAAGAATTTGGTGATCTAGATATTACACTAGGAAGTGTATTAGATGGTGTAACACCAATGATAACATTAAAAGGATCAAATCCATATTGCATGGTAAAAGGTACAAAGTATGTTGAGCCAGGAGCAGTAGCAACAGACAATGTTGATGGAAATATCTCAGATAAGATAGTTGTTACAAATAATGTTACAGGCAATTTAATGGGAGCATTTAGAGTAATATATAAAGTAGAAGATTCATCAGGGAACGAAGCAATAGCATATAGAGCAGTAATAGTAACAACAGAATGTCCTGAAGAGAAACCTGAAACAGCAATAAATAATGCACCAACAATATCATTAATAGGAAAGACAGCAGTAACAGTAAGTAGAGGGACTCAATATATAGATTTAGGTGCAACAGCATATGATAAAGAAGATGGAGATTTAACAAGTAAGATAGTTACAGATACATCAGCAGTAAATACAAATCAAGATGGAATATATAAAGTAATATATAGAGTAACAGATAGTGGAGGAAAAACATCAACAGCAACAAGAACTGTTACAGTAAAATCATCAACAGCAAGTAATCCAGTAGTAAGATTTACAGAAGATAAAAATAATATACAAGTAGTGGTAGGAGAAGGAAATGATAATTTATTAACACCACCAAAGGCAGTAAATGAAAATGGAGTACAAGTAGCTGTAACAACAAAAATAGAAGATTATACAACAAAAGAAGTATTAAGTAAGATAGATTGGACAGCAGTAGGAAAATATAGAGTAATATATACAGCTATACATGGAAATGGAAGTTTAAAACAAACAAAGAGTATAGTAGTAACAGTTATAGAGGATACAGCACAAATAGGTGGAAAAGATGCAATAAATGTACCAGTAAGAACAGAAAATTGTAATATAAATGAAGCAGATTTAATAAAAGGTGGAGTAACATTTACATCAAAGAGTAATCAAACGCCTATAGTAACAGTTGATGACAAAGAAGGAAAAGCATGTAAAATAGGTACATATGAAGTAAATGTAACTGCAAAAGTAGGAGAAAAAGAGACAACAAAGAAAATAACAGTATATGTAGTAAATGGTGAAGGAGAAGATGGTGTAAAAGATGCACCAAGTAAAGTAACAATAACAGGAAATACAGCAAATCCAACAAATGTATATAATACAAATGGAGTATGGGTTGGAGGAGATGTAACCGGAATAACATTGTTATTCTCATCAACACCAGCAGCAAATACAGAAATAGCACATTTTGAGGTATCAACAAATTGTAGTGATGTATCAGAAAAAGTTGCCAAATTAACTCCTACAACAGGAATGCTTTCTTGGACAAAAGAAGGAAAAAGTAGTGTATGTATAAGAGCGGTAACAACAACAGGAATAGCAGGGCCATGGTCAAATCCAGTAAATTTATATATAGATAGAACAGGGCCAAGTGTACAATTTACTCATACATGGGATGATAATGAAAATAATTGGTATAATACACCAAGTTTAACAATAAAATATTCAGGAAGTGATACAGAATCAGGATTATCACATTTCGAATATACATATGATGATGTAAAAGCAAAGAAAACAGAAGATATAGTAACATATAATGAAGCTACAGGAAGTTTAACTGTAAATGAAAATACAGAACCAACAAGAAGTAAATTATTTGTATATGTAAGAGCAGTAGATAAAGCAGGAAATAAAGG
>CALVIA010000117.1 GCA_944329255.1 uncultured Bacilli bacterium | reverse complement strand
AGGAATATTATAAATTAACTGTTGAAGAATATTTAAAAAGTGGTTATAATGAATATGAAGCACAAATCCGTGCTTTAGAAGAATTACAATCAAAGTTTGACATTCTTATTAAGGAGGTAACAGAATATGATGCATGAAAATGATAAAATTGTAATCCCTGAAAAGTATCGGAAAATGTCTGTTTCCGAATTAAGGAGAGAAAAAGAGCGAGTTTATCGAACTCTGAACGTGCAAAAGACGTCAGAGGCCAGAAAAAAGGTATCGAAAAATCCTATTTTATTCCATTTGTAATCGAGTACCCCAGTTCTTCGGAACGGGGGTATTTTAATAGAATGCAATATTTACCTCCAGACCATTCATGCATTATTGAAAAAGCGACACGTTACCTTTTCTACCAAATTGTAAACGGTGAAGTGAAAAGTTAAATTCCACTCTGAAAAGGTTCTCGGGAAGAGTAGAAATCACTCATGCAAAGACTGGATTTTTAAGGGTTGAATACACAAAAATGCAGTAGGATCGACTCTTTCATCACGCATTCCGGGTAAAATGCCTCTGTTATTAGGCATGGTGAAACGGTGGGATTTAGCGCGTCCATCCATTGATGGAGGACTAAATTCCACCGTTCCACATGAACTGTATCCATAGCAGGAAGTGGCTTATAGCCTGAGATTTCCGGGCAGATCAATCCAGTTTCAGGCTTGTCTGACCTCGGAGCTGTTCATTCCTGACTTTTGCATGCCAGATCCATTCCGTGATGGCATGGCTGACACTGGTATGGTTTTCCCAAGCGTATTGCTTTAATCGCAGGGCAGTATCTTCTGAAACGTAGATGTTTACCCTTTTCTTGTCAGAACCAGTCATTTTTCTCCTTTCTTCGGAACAGACGGACTGTCTGTGCGCAAGGCATACACAAAAATGGTGTAAAAGTTTTATTTGCCGGATTTTTGGGCGAAACTTTTCAGCAGATAGGGTTTCAGGATGATCTCGTCTTTCGGGATCTCCTGCAGACCAAAGGCCGCCAGCTTCTCCCACAGCTCAGGACACAGGAAACGAGTGTACTCAATGGGGGATTTCCCATGGAGGGACTCTACAGGGCCGGAGTTGACATGGGAGATCGCGAGCAGGAGCGGCGCCTGGCCGGTCAGGCCGAGGCTGCGCAGGTCTGTCCCTTTGGGCAGGATATAGCGCAGCAGTTCGTGATTGACTTCCAGCGAGCCTTTCTGTCCGCCCTGCATGGGGTCACAGTAAAAAACACGGGAACGGCGCGTCCCATCCTGCCGGGACTCAAAACGGTCTGCGTATGTGAATTCCCCTCCCCTGTCCGTCAATATCACTTCGGCGAAGGTGTTGAACAGGGAGGCCCCAAGGATAGAATCCAGCAGCTCGACGCCGCTGACCATGTCCTGCCCGGTCCTGGCGTCATGATAAAGCGCGAACAGCAGCCCCAGGCCGATAAACTTGAAGGTCTGGATGAAAGGGCCATTGGAGCCGTCGTTATAGACCGTGTCCATTTCAAGGACATGCGCGTTCGGATGCTCCTGCATGTAGTTCAGGAAATCCTCATAGGTCCGGCCTTTCAGGAAGGACCTGTCCTCCCGTTTTTTGTAAGAGGCGGCCGCCTTTTTGGGTATTTTCCGGGAGACTTTCCTGCGCAGGTCGATGTTCCGGATCCCCGCGATGGCAAAGACCTGCCCGTCGATATAGTTATAGAGCGTCTTCTCGCAGATGCCCAGTTCCGGATGGATGGCTATGATCTGGTACGGTGAGAGCCCCTGGTCCAGCAGGGGCTTGATGACGGCAGCCATCTGCTTTGCCTCGGCAGTGGTAAGGTCAACGCCCGCCCTGGCGTCTGCCAGCAGGGAGCGGTACTCCTTATCCGCCCGGGCAGCATCATAGATATATTTGTCAAAGCGGCAGGACGGGTGCTGTGGACAGCCATTGCAGGCACCAGGGGAACGGTCCCTGCGCGGGCATTTGAAGGGGACATGGTCAGGGCAGGCCAGGGTACAGAGACGCCCATGGCTGCATTTTTTGTAAACGGCACATTCAAGGGGAAGGGAGCACTTGTGGGAGAGGTAGCGGTGGAGCTTTATTTCTTTCCCAATGGTAGACTTATCCTTGCCAATGGTCCTGGCAATGGCAGTTTTCGTGGAGCCATTGCGCACGCCGGTCTCTATGATCCCGCGCTCTTCCAGTGTCAGGGCCTTGTTTTTGTTGTCAGACATAAGGATCTGATCCTCCTTTCGTGTTTTTTGTGGGATACACCTATTATGCTGCAGTCCAGCGGGTTTTGGGAGGGGCAGGCTTATGGTCTTATGCGCAGCCCGCGCAGGAGTTGAGGCCGTGCCATCCTGGCCTGCCATTGCCTCAGGGTCTCCGGGGAGACAACAGAAGCAGCCGGCCCATCGATGCAGCCTGTTTCCGAAACAGCCTGACGGACAAAACAGGAGGAGAAACGAGAAAAAGGCAGGAAGAGATCGCCATAGAACGTGAACGTGCGGTTGGTCCCGGCATAGCGGAAACGCACGAGTTCGATCTGGACGGAAAAATACTCCCCGTTGTGGAAAAAATAGAAGGTGCGCCGGTAGATGAGATGCCTCCAGATACGCCTGTCCGGATGTTTCTGGTTATGCCTGAACTGGAAGCGCAGCGCCTGCTGGGTATAGGAAGAAGAAATCTTTTCTTG
>CALVIA010000116.1 GCA_944329255.1 uncultured Bacilli bacterium | reverse complement strand
TCAATATTAACATCTTTTTTAGGATCAATTCCATTTTGTCTTAAACCCCATTCAAATGTCATTTCAGGCATACCGCCCCACCGGCATTAAAACTTATGATGTAAAAAATGCTTATAAAATATGGAAAGGTAGAACACATTAACATTTAAGTTTTTGTAAAATGGTGGAAAAATGGCAAAAAGTAAGTTAGGAATGTCTAGTTTTGATATTGATATTAAGTTTAAAGACAAAGATGAGGCGAGAAGATATGCGAAAAGACTAATTGAAAAGATTAGATATATTTGTAAGAAAAAGAATTGGTCGGCAACAGCAATGGTATGTATTAGTAATACTGAGGGTAATAGCACCAATGTGCATTATGAACATACTGGGAAAGTTGGTCGCCCTAAAAAGGTAAAAGAAATACATCCTTATAAAAGTAATATAGAGGTAGATTGGCATTTACATATTTTATTAGTATCTAAGCCATCTTATGCTTTTAGAAAAGAAATAAAGAGTTACATAGACAAGAATTGGTACGGTGGCATAAAATCTAAAGATTTTGATGTTACTAAATTATATGATAAGAAAACATATAAGAAGAATACCAATATTAAGAAAGCAGAATATTTTATTAACCAAGCCGATGAAATATTGTTTTGTAATTATGATTTATTACTTACTTGTGATTTTGAAGAATTGTCAGAAAATATTGTTCAATTTATGGCGATATATGCTGTGTTAGATGATGAGGATATAAAAATTGAAACTTTAAATCAGGGTGTTATAGGAGAAGATATGCTATTAGGGGTGATTATTTCTTCAATGTTTTAAATAAGGAAGAATTAAGAAGACCTAGAATTGAATATGACGACAATGGCAATCTAGTAGATACAGAAGAAGACCCATTTTAAGTCTATAAGTATTATAGATTTAATTAAATCATAAGTTTAATTAGGTGGTTTCTTATGAAGATTGTTAATGTTTTCAATGAAAATGGCAAGACACTTCAACAAATAATGGAAGAGTTTCTAATAGAATACTGCTTAGAGATTGGTTCTTTTAGTAAATAATACTATAATATATTTGTTAATGTGTCCTACCGAGAAAGGAGTTAAAAGATGAATGGTAAGACATTTAATGTTGCTCTTTATATTAGGTTATCTCGTGAAGATGGCGATAATATGGAAAGCGAGAGTATCACAAATCAAAGAGATTTATTACATCTATTCTTAGAGAAGACAAAAGAAAAGTTACAATATGTTGATGAATATGTCGATGATGGTTTTACTGGTTCTAATTTTGATAGACCTTCTTGGAAAAGACTAATGGCAGATATTGATAGTGGTAAAGTTAATACCATAATTACCAAAGATTTATCTCGTATGGGTAGAGATTATATCTCAATGGGGAAATATATCGAAAGAATATTCCCCGAACGAGGTATAAGATATATTGCTTTAAATGATGATATTGATACATTGCACGAAACACCAGGTTTAGAGTTTTTACAATTTAAACTAATGTTTAATGATTACTATTTAAAAGATACATCTAAGAAAATTAGAAAAGTTGTAAGAGCCAAAAAGGAGCAAGGACAGTTTTTAGGTTGGAAAGCAGTATATGGTTATAAAAAAGACCCTAATGATAAGCATAAAATTATTGTTGATGAGGAAGTTAGACCTATTATTGAAAAAATGTTTAATTTAGTAATCGAGGGTAAAAGTCCAAGGCAAATTGCTAATATATTCTCTAATGAACATATTCCTACCCCTAGTGTTTATGCAAATCTTAATAGAGGTGTGAAATCTACGGCTTATGAATTATGGTGTCCTAGGACAATAGAAGAAATGCTTACAAATGAAACATACATCGGGAATCTTACCCAAGGTAGAAGAAAAAAGTTAAATTATAAGTCTAAAAAAGAAATTAGAACACCTAAAGAAGAATGGATAATTACAGAAAATACCCACGAAGCAATTATTGATAAAAAAGTATTTAATACAGTCGGGGAATTATTAAAGAAAAACAAAAACAAACCTACTGGCAATAATATTCAATTACTTTCTGGCTTTATGGTATGTAAAGAATGTGGACACGCAATAGGTATAAATAAAAGTAGCGATGGAAAAAGATATTACTGTTGTTGTACTTATTATATATCTCATTCTAAATATGGTTTATGTACTCCACATAGTTGTAATTATAAAAAATTGGAAAATCTTGTGTTAGAAGAAATTAAAAATATGTGCAAGGAGTATGTAGATAGCAGTTCATTTTCTAATAAGTTAGAAGAAGAAAAAAAGAAAAATGATATTAAAATTAAAAAACAAAAGGAAATCAATGTATTAGATAAAAGAATTAGAACTAATAACTCATATATAGACAAAATATATGAAGATAAGTTAAGTGGTAATATTGATATGGAAATGTTTAACCGTTTAACAATAAAATACAAAGATGAAATAGTTTCTTGGAAAAATCAAAGAGATGAGTTAGAAGAAGAACTTAAAAATATTGATACAGAAGATGATAATAAAGAAATGGAAGAAATATTAAAAAAGATAAACGAATATTTATCTTTTGAAAAACCAAATAGAAATTTATTAGTAAATCTAATTGATAAGATACTTATAAGTGAAGATAAAATAGTAGAAATTCACTATAAATTCAAGCTATATTAATGAAAAATATAAGTAAATATGGTATAATAATACATATTACATTAGGAAGAAGGTGTGGTTATGAAATGTATTTTAATGAATAAAAATACAGAAGTATTAGTTGCAGAATATAATACAGTTTCTAAGTTTTTTGATAGAATTATAGTAGTTAAAAATATTGATTATGCTCCTTATATTTTAAAGAGTTTTTATATTAAAGATGATATCAATGATACTCCTTTTAGAACAAATCTATCAGAGTGGTTTAGAGGAAGAGGTATCCCCAATTGGCGTGATAAATTAGATTTATTATTACATCGCCTAGATATAAGTGCTCCAACTGAATTATTAGATAAAGCTTTCGGTTTATCTTTATCGGATCAATATTGGTTAAAACCAATTGATAGTAATTTGAAGTATGATGATATTAACTTTTTTGATAATGATTTTGACTATGCTGAGTTCTTAGAAGCCTCACTTTCACTTAATAGCAAGATAGTAAAAAAAGAAACTTCTCTTATAACACCTAATAATACTACTGATGGTATGTTAAAAAAAGCATGGATTATTGAAGATGGTACAAGATATCTATTAAAAGGCGGTTATAAAAATGAAATATTACAACCTTTTAATGAAGTTTTAGCATCTATGATATGTGATAAATTAGGTTTTAATCATGTCCCATATACCTTAGATGTATATAAAGATACCGTAGTATCTAAATGTCCTTGTTTTATAAATAAAGATACCGAACTTATTACCGCCTATCAAATAAGAAATGATATGAAAAGACATGATAATACAGATGACTATGAAGAGTATATTAAAAAATTAGAGGAAAATGGTATTTCTAATGCTAGAGAAAAAATAGAAAATATGTATATCTTAGATTTTCTTATTATGAATGAAGATAGACACTTAAATAATTTTGGTATCATAAGAGATGTTAATACCCTAAAATGGTTAGATGTAGCTCCTATATTTGATAATGGTATGGCTTTGAATATTCCATATTATGATGAAAATGAAGTAATCATATCAGGAAATGGAAGATTTTTCTACGAGGTAAAACTATTTGATGAAATTATTAAAGTAGTAAGAAATATAAAAAGAATAGATGTATCAAAATTATCAGATATACCAGAAGAATTTGATAAACTACTACATAAGTATCAAAGTATTACCAAAATGTCTGATAAAAGAATATATAGATTATGTGTTCTTTTAAATAGACAAATAAATAAATTAAAGAAAATAATTGAGGAAGCCTGATTAGGTTTTCTTTAATATTAAGAAAAAAACATTATAAGTTTTGCATCCGAAGGCCTTTTCTTCCCCCAATAATATTTTTTCCTTTTAAATCTTCTAAAGTAAAATTATCGATTTTTTCTCTAGAAACTAAAAAGGATCCATCTTTTTTTGTTAATTGAGCAAAAGTTTTTAAATAATCTTTTTCACC
>CALVIA010000115.1 GCA_944329255.1 uncultured Bacilli bacterium | reverse complement strand
ATTTATCTTTTCTATAAATATTTTCCCTTTTCACAATAAAATTATATATTTTTCTTATACAAATTATCGATATAAATATACCAATAATACAAAATATAAACACCTTGTATGCATAGATGTATGCACTTATACTCATAATTACCTCCAAATAACAGTTCATTATAAATAAGATTTAATATAAATTTTTAATCATCCCAATTAAGTATTTTAAATTCAAAACCCATATATGGTTTAAATTGATCCTCAGTATAACTCATTAGTCCATTTAGACCTATAGAAAAACCATTATTAGTAGCTTGAACTTCAAAACCTTTTCTTATTACATTTGCACTCATTTTTTTTGCGGTATTATTCTTTAATTTAGTAAGATTTGCTTTATATACAGATTCGAAACTATTTCTGCCTTTAGTTATTCCTGAAACCTTTGTAGTTATACTATCAGAAAGTGTAGAGACTCCCGCTTCTGTAGCAATATTTAAACAAACCTCTAGCCTTTTTTTTTGCTGAATCTACTTTTTTATAATTCTTTTTTGACGCACTAGAAACGGTATTTGCAATATAATTCGTAAGAACAGGTTTTCCTACTGCATATCCAATACCAGAAATAGCACCTGTAACTGCTGAAACAGCATATTCTTTTGGAGAGGAAAATTTAAGTTTTTTTGACATTGCAGAGTTAATCATATCTCTTACAAATCGTCCAGCCACATTTGCAAGCGCACCAACAACCGCAGAAGTCAATATTGCTGAAAAAAAGCCTTCTCCATTTTCATCTCTACAGCTTATAGGGTTATTACTACAATATACGTATAAATTACAACTTATAATATCTCTATTTGAATCAATTATTCCATCAGCATTTACAAACCTACCCCATACTGGATTATAATATCTACTATTTAAATAATATAAATTTGTTTCTCTATCATAGTAGTAACTTCTATATCTAAATGGATTTATATTTGCTATGTTGTTATTATCTACAATTAAGTTTCCACTGCTATCTGTAATAGAAATATTGTTTCCGTAACTATCATATTGATATTTTGCTACTATATTATAATTACTATCTAATATACCTATAATGTCTTCCTGAATATTTTTAATATAATAATATGTATCATTATTATATTTAAATCCAATTAGTCTTCCATCTACACTACGTATATAATATATCACATATTCATTAGATTTTTCAAATATAATTTTATTTCCTTCTAATTCATATGTTATTTCTACATTATTAAACTTTGTTAATTGATCTTTCCACAAACTATTTTTATATTCATAAATGTTTTGCTCTATCTGATTATATGTATTTAATTCATATATTTTTATAATTTCGTTATTGAGTAAAGCTTTAATACCACTTTTTAAACCAACATATTGTTTAAACATATATATTAATAATGTTGTTATTGTAGTAAATAAAAATTCTACCCAATAATTTAAAACAAATTCCATTCTTCCTCCTTTAAACAATAATAAAAAGAGTTAATCAAAACTACTAACTCTTTTTATATTTATTTATTTTATTTCAACATAAAACCAATTTTCAGCCAATTGAGCAATATGTTGTATATCAAGATTACTATTCATTATTAAATCTTCACCTCCAGAAGAATATATTATCTGAACACTTCCAGACATCATTCCACGAAATATCCAAAAACCTATCATTGTATCTTCTGAGCTATTTTTATAAATAATTATTTTACCACTAGTTGATACTTTCTTATATTCATTTGGTAACACAAAAATATTATTATCATTGTAAATACTTTTTTGTTGTTTTACTAAATTAATTATTTCTAGTCTATCATTCATATATAAATCAAATTCTAATTTTGTTTTTATTTTTCTAAATGGAAAAAATAAAATTACTAATATATTTAAAATATAAATCAAAATAATAAAACATTCAAACATAGATTTATTTTTACTCATGTTTTTATTTAATATTATAAATAATAACAATTTCAACAATTTTAACTATATTTTTTAATATAAAAAATAAATTAATTATAAAAATAAAAAATAAATATTAGATTCATTTATTTTTATTTTAAGTTAAACGAGATAAAGGGGATAAAAAAATTATGACAGTAAATTTGAAAAAATATTCATTGATAGCATTTGTTTTTTTACTTTTTACCATTCTTATCTTACTTGTTGGTTGTGACGAAAAAAAAGAAGATATTAAAAATTGTAACATAAGTTTAGAATATGTTGAAACAGTTTTTGATGGAAGTAGTAAGCAACCTTCTGTTTCAGTTAATTTTAATAACGAACAATTAATTTTAAATAAAGATTATTATTTGGAATATTCTTCTAATATAAATGTGGGAAATGCTTCAATTAAAATTGTTGGTATTGGTGATTTTGAAGGAAGCAAGAGTGTTGAGTTTAAAATTACAAAGAAGCAATTAAAACAAGAAAATCTAAATTTTAATGATTCTCCAATTGTATATAATGGAGATGAAATTACTCCACAAATAGATGTTATTGTTGATTCAAATATTTTATCTGCTGGCAGTGATTATGCTATTTCTTATGAAAATAATGTAAATGTTGGAAATGCTTTAATTAAGATTGAAGGTATTGGAAATTATGAAGGTATATTAATTCAAGAATTTGAAATTTTACCAAGAGATTTTAATAATGTTAATATTGTTTTAGATAACACTGTTTTTAATTTTATTGGTTATGAAATAGTTCCAAATTAT
>CALVIA010000114.1 GCA_944329255.1 uncultured Bacilli bacterium | reverse complement strand
GGAGGACAGGTATGATGAATCCGGGGTGACACTGGCGTTTTATTCCGGTACGCTGCAGCTCATCAAAGAGAGTCAGGCAGATATCACAACCCCATATACAGGTGATTGGACAACCTATGGATTTACGGCGGATGTATGGCACAATATTAAGGTTGTCTGCCAGGGCAATGAATTTAAAGTATACAGTGATAACCAACTGATTTTTGAAGGGACAGATAATGAATATACAGGAGGTTACATCTCCTTCCGTTCCGGAAAGACTCCGGTAGAATATGACGATATCAGGATTACGCCGATTGACAAGGATAAAAAGCAATGGGTGAGCGAATTGACCGTGGAGGAGTCCACGTCTGTCTATGATCTGTTGGATCAGGCAAGCTCTGGATTCACAATGAAGGAAGGGGATACCTATGTGTTTGAAATGGATGTCTGTCAAAACGAATTAAATGGCGGTCTCTTTGCGTTTGATCTGTTAAAACAGGGAGATGCCGCTGCGAAACCGGCAGGGATCGTATTCAGTGATGACCGTGTTTCCTATTGGACTTCCGATGGTACGCAAAAAGCCAATGTGAATCAGGATATGACATCGCTGCCGCTGGAGACTGGTTATCGCTATATCTTCACAGTAAATGCCTATAAGAGCATCCATGTGCGGGTATCAGATACGGACGGGAAGACCGTGAAGTATGAGGGTACGGTTCCGTGGAGCAGGATCTATGGCTTAAATGGGTGTACGAAAGACAGTAATTCTGTGTTTACACCGAATTTGATCTTTATGGATCAGACCGGTACGGTTTCAAACATCAAGGTTACTTATATTGATACACATATGCTCGATGTGAAGGTGCAAAGCCGTTTCAATCCAAAGAATGCAGACAACACAGACGTGCGTTTTGTTTCTTCCGTAAACAATGCAAAAGATTACAGCGAAGCAGGATTTGTATTCTCGCTGAAAAATGCGGCGCCTGTGATAGGCGGAAATAGCTGTGCGGTCAGAAGTACCACGACTGTTTACGAAAAAATCTATGCGGGCGGCACATTGATCGATGTGGGAAAAGCCGGCTATACGAGTTATTCAAAATATATGTATGTCTATGGATTGGGTAATTTTAATACCGGGATGCGGATTTATGTGCGCCCATATGTGAAGCTGGAGGGCAGCGGTACCGTTGTCTATGGCGACATTGTGAAGGTTCAGATCGATGACGCAAATGTGATATCAAAAACAACGCTTTTCAATACGGAGGGTGTTCTTTCGACAGATACGACGGAACCAACTCCTGAATATGAGGATATAGACGATTTATTTGGCGCTTGAGAAAAGAGGTTTATATGAATAAAAGAAAAGTTTATTTAGCAGCAGGTATCGTACTTCTTCTTCTGCTGATCATTGGAGCAATTATCATCTTCCGTGGGTGTGGATCAGAAAATCCCGCCCAGGAAGACAAGCAGGAAGAAACCATAAAAAATGACGCTTCCAAAAATGATACTTCAAAAGATGATCCTTCAAAGGATGATACTTCAAAAGATGATTCCCAGAAGAATGATTCCCGGGAAGATGATGCATCAGGAGGAACTCTGAAAGTAGAGGATGTAGAGAAAGAATCAGAGCTGGAAGATGTGGGCTCGTTGATCGAAGGTGATAAAACGGACTCTGCGCCGGATTCCAAAGACCAGACTGACAAAAATGATCAAAATGATAAAAATGATCAAAATGACAACGGTAGTAGTGGAAACAGCGGTGATAGTGGGAACAGTGGAGACAGCGGGAACAGTGGAGACAATACCGGTAATTCCGGAGCTTTGAATCCTGGTCAGGATAAAGACGAGGGATTTGGGCCATTGCAGTAAAGGGTGAATCAACATGGAAACGAAAAAGCAATATGAAAATCCGGTAATGGATGTAGTAAAAATGGAAAAGGACGATATGATACTGTGTTCTGGCGGAGGCTCTGGTGGAGGCTTCGTCATTAAGGAGCCCATCGATGAGGGATTCGGACCATTGCAGTAAAAGGAGTGTAGACATGGAAGATTTGCGCGAACAGGCGGAGAGAGGTCCGATCAGACACTTATTTCACGATTGCGGTTATATCTATATTTCCAATATAGAGCCGGAGGAGGCGGAACCGGTAACGGTCCGTCTCCGGGCAGAAAAAGGCAATGTGACATGGGCGTATGTGGAGTTCTCCCATGACGGAAGTAATTGGACATCCTGCAGAATGCAGCGGGAAAAGGAAGATGAGACAGGATATTTTGAATACTTTATCGGCACGATCCCCGGGCAGAGAGAAATGTTTAAATACCGTTTCCGGGTGGGAAACGAACTCCCGGAAAATGAAGTTTATTACAGCCGTACCCGTATCGGGAAGGAGGCGCCTGTCTTTGATGAATCAAAGGGGATGGAACCGGATGACTGCTGGACGATCCTTCCGGGTTTCCATACGCCGGACTGGGCGAAGGGCATAATCTGGTATTCCATTATGCCGGACGCTTTTTATAACGGCGAT
>CALVIA010000113.1 GCA_944329255.1 uncultured Bacilli bacterium | reverse complement strand
TAGGTTCACTGATCCATTTTCATCGAAGCCTACAAATGACCACTTTGGATCATTTGCCGTCATGGTCATAATCATTCCATCTTGATCACGATCGAGCCAGTCATCAAGGAATTTATCCATCTCACAATCAACATATTGATCACAATTTGCAATAACCAGAGGTTCGTCCGAAATAAACTTTTGTGCCTTTAAAACGGTACAAGCAGCGCCCTGTGTTAATCCTTCTACAACAACAACTTCGCACCCTGGGCACCAACTGTGAAGTTTTTCATCAATACCGAATTGCTCAATGTGCTGCTGCTGAACAAGAAATACAAAAAGGCTCTCCCTTCGGAGAGGCTTCAGATTATTGATTACCACATCAATCATTGGCCGACCGTGAACAGGAATTAAAGGTTTTGGGTAACGATAACCAGCCTTTGCAAAACGGCTACCAGCTCCTGCCATGGGAATTACAAAAGTAAGCATACTGAATCCTTAGTTTGAAACTTCTATGTATCAGACAAGGTTGGACACGGAAGACATATCGGGGTCAAGAAATTGATTATCGCCAATGAGTATTGTGTCCACTTTTCTCTGCGATAAACAACTGAATGGACAATAAAAGAAGGCTTTGAGGAGTTCTGTAAAGTAGACACAAGAAAGCTTGCGTAATCTCCTATCAAGAGAAACAGCAAACGTACCTTACAGAAATATAAGATCTTTACTCTGTGCCTGACCAAAGAAGGACTCTTATAGCACAAAGAAAATGGAGTTAAGCGGACTTGATGTGAATGTCGTTGAATGCCAGATTCCCCCCCCCCCGACTGAGAATTCTGGTCGTTGTGAAGCTCTCAAACACACAGCCAAATTGACAGAACTTATCAATAAGTTCGTCAATTTTTCTATTGCGTTTATAAAAGCACCTGTTAAGTTTTCACTAACCATTTCAAGGTCGAGGAATGCTGGCAGGAGCAACCCAATCTCCGAGAAGCACCGAAGAAGTTGCAACATCGTATCGATTTCTTGAAACACAGTATACTGAAAATTCGTCAGCAACCCAAAGCGTTTTGTCCTATGATTTTGGTAAAGCTAGCGCGAACTTTCGGCGCAAGATTAGGTATGGCATCTACTTGAGCCGACGGCCTGATTACATATCGATGAAGATAAAAAGCCTCAGATTGCCGGGTAGCGTTCTGCGGGAGGCATCGTCCTGACGTAGTACCACGGCAGCCAAGGCGTCCAGTCAAAGGAGGCAATGAGCTCCGGTGTTTTGTTCGGGATGCGCAGTCGTAACTGTTCGCCGGACTTTAGCCTCTCGTAGCGCGCAGTGCACACCGGGTGCTCAACATGCGCGTAGAAAGCGCAGTGTACTGCTTTGAGCCATTTCGGCACGACTTTGATGCCGTTAAGCGTGGCTGTTCCTAGGAGCGTCAGAAGATTACACAACACCTTGGCGCCCTTGATGTTTCTTTTGAAGAAGGCGGCATTGCGATAGACGTCCACTGCTCTGTCGCTTTGCTCTATCTGATTGTCTCCAGGGCAAATGCGGGGATCATGCAAGAAGATGCTTCACTTCCTTTTGGTTGTTGAACCAGAAGAACTCAGCCTTGTCGATAACGTTTCCTTCCCGAGTCAAATTCCAGCTGGAAAATATGATGAATTGGATCGGTGATTCCTAATCATTTGTCAAGCGTCCTTTGATTTGCCCCGAAACTCATATCCGATTTCAGACTTGGAAACGGACGTGAGTTTCTCGGCATAGAGGCTTTTTGAGAGTTTGCTGACTGCCGGAAATCACCAAAGAAAAAGGGCTACGCAGCCGAACCAGGTCTCATAAAATTCGCCATTTTTTTGCGCTAACAAAAAGGAGACCTGGGCGTGCATCTTACAGTAAATATTTCTATCCAGCAGAAGAATTTCATTGCCATCGACTTGCATAGTGACAACGCAGTCATCTGCGTGCGTCGAAATGCGCTCAACAAAGCCGGTGAGCTTGTCGGAAAAAATATCTGGTGCGGTCGGGTCAGCATCCGTGACGGACTCGACAATTTCATCAAAGTGCTTGTGCCGCACTGTCAGGATTTCGATCACGTTGCCGTGGTCGAATCCACCTACAACTGGTATTGCCTGGCAGATGCCTTTGAAGAGCGAGGCTGGTTGCATCGCGTCGCGGATCCGAGCACCGTCAGTCAAGCCGACCTCAAATCCTCCGATGACCGTACCGAGGCTCAATATCTTGCCGAGCGACTGCGAGTCGGTTCTCTTAAGCACTACTTGCCGCTGAGCTACTCAAGTCGAGCGCTTCGGGATCTGTGTCGGTATCGTATGGCGATGGTTCAGGACTGCGCAAGCTTGAAAATCAAGCTCATCAACTTGTATCGCAATCCGCTGAGCAAAAATGTGCGCGTGGCCGATCTTCTTGAGCGCTGTCAACCGCACATGCAGCCCAACTATCGTTTCAACTCCGACATTCTCGAAGAATTCAAGGATCCGAATATCCGACTGCGTGTGGCTTTGAAATCTCTCGCATTGCCTTGCTCGAGGAAATGATCGAAGAGTGCAATGCAGAAATACAGAAGCAATGCAAAGATCAGGAGCTCGTCAAACTCTGCAAAACCATTCCCGGCTGCGGCCCCGTTCTCTCTGCGGTTATTTGCACGGAAATCGGCACCATGCAGCGTTTTAAGTCTGCAGGCGATTTTGCGTCCTACTGTCGATTGTGCTCAACGAGCAAACTGAGTAACGGCAAAAGCAAGGGTCTGGGCAATGCCAAAAACGGCAACGCCTACCTGAGTTGGGCTTTTACCGAAGTCGCTCAATATGCCTCCAGAAACC
>CALVIA010000112.1 GCA_944329255.1 uncultured Bacilli bacterium | reverse complement strand
AATCAACTTTATCAAACATAAAATACTTGGAAAAGACAAAGAGCGTGAAGATTACTGGGAATTTTCAAAAGACTTACATGAACATGGAATATTTAGTGAAAAAACTATTACCGACATAAAAGAAGATTATAACTGGAGCAAAGAATATGATAAAAACAAAGATCATGATGATTTTGATTTAGATATATAATTTTTTCAATCAATTTTATAAAGATAAATTACTTTTAAGTAGTTCTCTTTTTTTGCTTTAAACCTATTAAAACACATTAAAAAGTAGTATAATTAGACTAATATTTAATAAAAAGAAATGAGGTTACGTATGGGCTTACGTTATGATTTAACAGGTGAAAAATCAGGAACTCTTATAGCCAAAAAATATATTGGTAACAGTAAATGGCTTTGTATTTGTCAAGTTTGTCAAAATGAAGTAGAAATAACAACAGACTGTTTTCATAAAAATCAACGTTTGGGTAGAGATGGTTGCAAACATGTTAAACAAATTTCTATTGGTGATAAATTTGGGTATCTAACTGTCATAGAAAAAGCTGATGATTATATTAAGCCTAAATCTAAAGCTAAAGAAAATTGTTGGTTATGTGAATGCATCTGTGGAAGAACTAAAAAAATTTTGGAAAGTAATTTAAAATCTTATAAATCGTTAAGTTGTGGCATATGTATGAATCGTGTTTCTATTCCTGAAAAAATGATTTATTACTATTTATCTCAATATTTTGATAACATTAAAGAGCAATATCGTCCAGATTTTTTAAATGGTAAAGAAATTGATATATTCATACCAAGTTTACAAATAGGAATAGAATATGATGGATATAGATGGCATAAAGACGCAGATAAAGATATTCTTAAAAATAATATTTGTAAACAGCACAACATTACATTAATACGTGTAAGAGAACCAAAGTGTCCTAAAATTGAAAATTTAAAATATTGTATAATAACCCCAAAACCAACAACAAATGGAACACATATGACAAAACCAATAAAAGAAATTATCGAAATTTTAAATAAAGATTTTAAATGTGAAATTACTATTAAAATTGATTGTAATAGAGATAATGCTGATATTTGCAAAAATATTTTATCTACAATAGGTTTTAATTCTTTAGAATATTTATATCCAGAAATTGCCAAAGAGTGGGATTATGTTAAAAATTACCCATTAACTCCTGATAAAGTGGCGGCTCACTCTGGAAAAAAGGCATATTGGATTTGTCCTAATTGTAAAACTTCATATCCTGCTGTAATTTCATCTCGTACAGCAAAAAGAAAGACCTATGGATGTCGTAATTGTAAATCTTTTAGACTTCATAAAAAAGTTGCATGCATAGAATTAAATAAAACATTTGATTCTGTAAAAGAAGCAGCCAATTATGTTGGCAAAAGCCCTTGTAGTATAACATCAGCATGTAAGGGTTATGTTAAAACATGTGGCGGATATCATTGGAAATATGTATTAGAAGATACAAACAAAGAAAAACATTGATAAACCATTATAGAAACCGAGGTACTATATGAGTAATACTGATATATTAAAAGTAACTCAATATATGAAATATTATATTGATAATTATTCTATAATTGAAAACGAACGTATAAATTTATTTGAAGAATTGTGTTTTGATATTGCTTGTGTGTTACAAGAATGGTCTGGAAATACTTATGTAGGAATTAAAAAAGAGAAGAAGAAAAAATATATATTTCAAAATTTCTTTATATGCCTGAATGATTTAATTAACTATTTAACAAAAAATAAAATATCATTTTTGGAAAGCGAATTTTTAAAATATATAAAATATAATGGTAAATTATATAGATATTTAGGAACTGGAAATCCTATTAATCAAAAAATGAATATTAAACCAATTTACAATGATATATTTGTGTCATGGAGTAAAGAAGAAAGAAATTCATATATAGAAAGCAAATTATATGGAAAAATGACATTACTATATTGTGACACTTCAAATAAATATTTTGGGATAGATTTAGAAGGATTTCAAAAATTTTATAATAAAACATTTAAAGATAGTTTTTATATCTCCAGGGGAAATGAAAGAGAGGTCGTTTTTCCTACAATAAAAGAAACTATATATGATATAAAATATTTGTGATGAAATGAGATAAACTATTTTAAAATGTGAAGAATACCAAATGAACAAAAATTTACTTCATAAATACTTAAAATGTGGTATATTATTAATAACAACGGAAAATTATATGTACTCTTTCGTTATTGGAAAAAAGTTGTAGATAACTACGACACTCGCTCCATTTGAATACAACTTACGAACTATAATGGTTTGTAAGTTTTTATTTTAGATAAATATTAAACTTTTATGTTCTCTTATCATAGGAATGAAAACTTTTTTTATGTTTGAATTTAAACTTAAACCTAATCCCAAAATAATAGAATTTATTAAAAACTATACTTATAAAACGGAAAAAGGAAAAATTAAAGTTCTTCTACATACTAATTTACAAATTATTGA
>CALVIA010000111.1 GCA_944329255.1 uncultured Bacilli bacterium | reverse complement strand
AATAAAAGAAAAAAACATTGAAATAAAAGTTTTGCAAACCAAATCAAATAAAATAATAAAATTAAATATAGAAGAATATGTAAAAGGTGTTATAGCAGGCGAAATGCCATTAACATTTAATGAAGAGGCACTTAAAGCGCAAGCTGTGGCTGCAAGAACATATGCATTAAGAAGAATAAATGAAAATAATAAGTATGATGTAGTCGATACCGTAATGAATCAAGTATATTTAAGTGATGAAAGTCTTAAAGAAAAATTAGGATTAAATTATGAATTTTACTTAGAAAAAATAGAAAATGTAATTAAAGAAACAAAGGGAGAATATGTTGATTATAATGGAACATATGCTGATACTTTATTTTTTTCAACAAGTGTAGGAAGTACTGAAAACAGTGAAGAAATATTTGGAACAAAAGTATCATATTTACAAAGTGTTTCTTCAGAGTGGGATGAAGAGGTTTCTCCTGTTTACAAAGAAAAAAATACTTTTTCAAGAAATACATTTTGTAATAAATTAAATTTAAATGATTGTAGTAAAGTTTATGTAAATATCGTAAACAAAACAAGTACTGGAAGAATAAAAAATATTATTATAAATAATAAAAATTTTACTGGAACTGAGGTTGCATATAATCTAGGAATAAGATCAAATTATTTTGATATATATATAGAAAATAATAATATAGTAGTAGAAACAAAAGGATTTGGACATGGTGTTGGTATGAGCCAATATGGTGCTGAGGGTATGGCAAATAATGGCTATACATATAAAGAAATATTGACTCATTATTATCAAGGAACAACTATAAAAAATTTATATGTATAAAAATTAAAAAAATGCAAAAACTCTTTAATGAGGTGATAAAATGCATATAAATAAATTAAAACCATATATAATTACATTAATATATGGTTTCGTAATGATTACTATTGTAATAGGGTTAATGATAATATCTCAAAATATTTTAAAAACATCAAATCCAATAACATATATAACTTCATCAACAATTATAGATGATGTTATTCCTGTTATTAATGATAATGATGTAAAATTTATAAGACCATATTCAGATAATGATGTAAAAATAATAAAAAATTTCTATGATTATAACTCCGACGAAAATAATCAAGAAAATTCGTTAATTTTGTTTGAAAATACATATTTGCAAAATTCTGGAATTGATTATGGAAAAGAAAATCAATTTGATATAAATACAATAATGCAAGGAACAGTTGTAGATGTATATCGAGACAATCTTTTAGGAAATATAATAGAAATTCAGCATTCAAATGAAATAATTGCATCATATCAATGTTTGGGAAATATTAAAGTAAAAAAAGACGATTATGTAACTCAAGGACAAATAATAGCAACATCTGGAACATGTAATATTACAAAAGATTTAGGTAATCATATTCATTTAGAAATAAGCAAAAATGGAGAAATAATAAATCCAGAAACTTTATTTGATAATTAAAATAAGGCACAATGCCTTTTTTTTAGAAAGGAGAAATAATGTTTAATAAAGATATAGGAATTGATTTAGGGACTGCAAATATATTGATAAATATAAAAGGACAAGGAGTTGTATTAAATGAACCTTCTGTTGTTACTATAGATGAAGATACAAGAAAAGTTTTAGCAGTGGGAAAAGAAGCACATGAGATGTTAGGAAGAACACCAGGAAAAGTTAAAGCAATTAAACCAATGAAAGATGGAGTTATTGCAGATTTTGAACTTACAGAGACTATGCTAAATTTATTCCTAAAAAAAGTAAAAGGGAAAAATATTTTATGTAAACCAAGAATTATAATTTGTTGTCCAACAAATATAACAGCTGTTGAAAAAAATGCAATAAAAGAAGCAGCAGAAAGAACAGGTGCAAAAAAAGTAATTATTGAAGAAGAACCAAAAGTTGCAGCAATAGGAGTCGGTTTAGATATTTCAAAACCATGTGGATCAATGATTGTAGATATAGGTGGTGGAACAACAGATATAGCAGTATTATCTTTAGGAAATATAGTAATATCTGAATCAATAAAAATAGCAGGAAACGTATTTGACGATGCAATAATTAAATATATAAAGGAAAAATACAAATTGTTAATTGGAGAAAGAACAGCTGAAGAAATAAAAAAAGAAATTGGAGTAGTATGCGGAGGTAATTCAAAAAATAAAATTGAAGTTAAGGGAAGAAGTATTGAAACTGGATTACCAAAATCTATTCATATAAATGAAACAGAAATAGAAGAAGCACTAAAAAATAGTATAGATGAAATAATAAAAAAAATAAAAATAGTATTAGAAAATACACCCCCAGAATTATCAGCAGATATAATAAATAATGGAATTGTTATTACAGGTGGAGGCTCATTGATAAAAGGATTAGATGTTTTATTAACACAAGAATTAGATGTTCCAATAACATTAGCTGATAATCCTTTGACATGTGTAGCAGAAGGAACAGGAAAATTACTAGAAAATTTAAATTTAATAGAAGAAATTTAGAAAAAAATAAAGTTTTATGAAAAAAATAAAGTTTATGGTAAAAAATATTGATAATTTATTAATTATGTGATAATATTATTGATGTATGGACCCTTA
>CALVIA010000110.1 GCA_944329255.1 uncultured Bacilli bacterium | reverse complement strand
TAAATTCAAAAAATCGCCATATAGACGATAATTTTGTTTTGCTTATTTTGGTCACTATGTCTTGACAAAAATCAAAAAAATAAAAAAATCAATTGACATGAATAAAATAGAAATTATATAATAATAGTATATTATCAAGAGTGGGTGAGAGATGCGGCTCTATGACTCCACAGCAACCTGTTTTATACAAGGTGCTAAAACCGACAAAGTAAGTACTTTGAGTGATAATAAAAAATATGTTTATTAAAACCTTTGTACTTATACAAAGGTTTTTTTTGATATAGAAGGAGGAAAAATGAAAAAATATATAACATCAGAAAGCGTAACTGAAGGGCATCCAGATAAGCTATGTGATTATATATCAGATAGTATTTTAGATGCATATTTAGAATTAGATGAAAATTCAAGAGTTGCATGCGAAACAATGGCTGGAAAAAATAAAATATATATATCTGGAGAAATTACATCTAAAGCAAATGTTGATATTGAAAAAATAGTTAGAAATGCTATAAAAGAAATTGGATATACAAAAGAAAATGGATTAGATCCAGATAATTGTATTATTGATATTGATATATGTCATCAATCAGAAGATATTGCACTTGGAGTTGATAATTCAAAAGATAGTTTAGGAGAAGGCGCTGGAGATCAAGGATTAATGTTTGGATACGCAATTGATGAAACAAAAGAATTAATGCCTTTAGCATTATCTTTAGCACACAAATTATCTAAAAGATTAAGAGATGTAAGAAAACAAAATATTATTTCTTATTTAAGGCCTGATGGTAAAAGTCAAGTTACAATTGAATATGAGGATAATATTCCAAAAAGAATAGATACAATAGTTATCTCTACACAACATGATGAAGTTGAATTAGAAAAATTAAGAAAAGACATAAAAACAAATGTAATAGATTATGTTATAAAAGATTTAATAGATGAAAACACAAAAATATATATTAATCCAACAGGAAGATTTGTTATAGGTGGACCTATTGGTGATACAGGATTAACAGGAAGAAAAATAATTGTGGATACATATGGAGGATACGCACATCATGGTGGGGGTGCATTTTCTGGAAAAGATCCAACAAAAGTTGATAGAAGTGCTGCTTATATGGCAAGACATATTGCAAAAAATATAGTTGCAAATGGTTATGCAAAAGAATGTGAAATAGGATTGTCTTATGTAATCGGATATGCAAAACCAATATCGATTAATATCAATACATTTGGTACTGAGAGAATATCAAAAGAAGAAATTATTAATAAAATAGAATCTACTTTTGATTTAACACCAAGAGGAATAATTAATTATTTAAAATTAAATAATCCAATTTATAAAAAAACAACTAATTATGGACATTATGGAAAAGAAGACCTACCTTGGGAAAAAATAATTGAATTATAAAACATTATTACATTACATGTAGTAATGTTTTTTATTGAAAATATAAATCTATGATGATATAATAAAAACATAAAATAAGGATGTGATTAAATGAATCAAAAAGGAATAACTCTAGTAGAACTATTAGTAAGTTTTTCAATAATTACTATATTATCATTAGGGCTTTTTAAAGCCACATTAAGTATAGAAGAAAAACAAATGATAAATATTTCAAAAAATAATTTTGTTTCATTTAATTCAATAATAAATAATTCTATACAAAATGATTTTTTAACAAAAGAAATAAATAGTTTTACACAATGTGGACTAAATTGTTATGAAATAAAATATAAAGGAAATGAAATAAAGAAATTAGAATTAAATAAAGATAAAAAAATAATATCATATGGTGATGTAAAAGAAAAATTACCAAATAATTATTTTTTCTATGATGATATAAATTTAACTAAGTACACTTCATCTGATAATGAAAACAATTCATATATTCTATTAAATATACCCATAAGAAGTAATTTCGATAGTAATAAAAAAGATATAAAAATAATGTATCAATATAATGGCACAGATATATTAAAAATTAATATTAAATCTTATATAGAAAACTTATATAATACAGCTGCATCAGAAAATGGATTAGTAAAAGATGACACGGATGATGAGAATATAAGATATGCAGGAAGCGATGAAGATGTAAAAAACTATGTATCATTTGATGGAGATGTGTGGAGAATAATAGGAATAGTAGATGGTAAAGTAAAACTAGTAAAAGAAAAATCAATTGGAGATTATTCTTGGGATTCATCAGCATCAGATATGAATAATGGATATGGTTATAATATTTGGGAAACAAAAGAAGGTAAAACTAAAGGTGATGGAACAACAAAAGCTGATTTAAATATACTATTAAATGAAGGATACTATGGTGGGAATTATCCAAGTCAATGTTATGGAGGACGAAATAATACAATAAAAGATTGTCCAACGGAATATATAAATTCAACATTAAAAAATATGGTAGATGAGAATGCAATATGGTACTTAGGAGGACATAATTCATATACGGTACAACCAAAAGATATGTATGAATATGAAAGAGGAACAAAAGTATACTCAGGACATACTGATATAGCAAAAACAGAATGGACAGGGCCAGTAGGATTAATATATCCAAGTGATTATGGATATGCAGCAGATAGAACACAGTG
>CALVIA010000109.1 GCA_944329255.1 uncultured Bacilli bacterium | reverse complement strand
AGATATTATATCTGACACAAGTATGTATCCTTTATCACCTACATTTAAAAATGATGAATAAAAATCTTTTTCATATGCACTTGCGTATTCTTTAATTGAATTTATTATAGTAATTTCATTTATTTCTTTATTTAAATTTCTACTTTCCTTTATTAAATTTGATATCTTGGGAGTTATAAATAAAAATATTACTCCTAAAATTATTATAACTGATAATATTTCTATTAATGTAAATCCCTTTTTCATATATCCTCCTTATATATCCTCATATTGACTAGATGTACAAAAATCCTCATTAGTTGTATATCCATCACATATTAAACAAACATCATAATTATATCCATCAATTTCATTATTTGATATTTTTACAAAGGCTTTACAAGTGTTTGCTGTTTTTGGATCAACAATACTTGTCATCAAATTTTCCTCAACTAAAGTATCCATGTTTATATACTTATAATCATCAGTTATTAAAAAATCATCGTGAGATATTACATAATCTTTAGCCGCATTCTTTAATATGTTTTCATTTATCTTATATAATTTTGTGCTATTTTTATCAAAAGTTTCCATTACATTTGGAACAACGATTACTGAAATAACACCAAGAATTATTATAACAGCTAATACTTCTACAAGTGTAAATCCTTTTTTCATATACCCTCCTATTTTGTATAACCTTCTGTAACATAATTTTTACATGAAATATATGCTTTATATTCTACATTTTCAAATATATTTTTTACAGTTACATATGCATCACATTCATTTTTTTCTTTAGTTAAATCAGAAATATTACCTACATATTTTTCTAATTCATCTTTGCCAATTTTCGTATCAGTAAGTCCAATATAATTATTAATATTATCTAACATATATTCACTAGCAGCATCTTCTAATCTTCTTTCTATTTCCCTATATGATTTTAATCTATTAGTTTCTATAACATCAATTACTTTTGGTGTTATTAAACTTGTAACTAAAAGCAATAATCCAATGGTAACAATTAACTCTACTAATGTAAAACCCTTTTGATTCATTTATATCTTCTCCCTATTATTAAATACATTATATCATAAATTAGTAAATTTTTATATTAAAAATAGCACACATATAAAATTTTTATATGTGTGCTATTTTTTAATTTTATCTATCTATTATTTAATTATCTCTCCTGTTAAACTCCATGTTTTTACATCAATGATTTTAACATCAATTATTTTTCCAATATATTCTTTTGGGGCTTTAACATTTACTAATTTATTTGTGTCAGTATATCCTGATAGCATACCTTCTTTATCACTATATCCGTCTATTAGTACTGAAACAGTTTTATTTAATAATTTTTCATTTGATAATTTAGAATATTTATTTATTAAATCATTTAATTTTTGCAATCTTTCTTCTTTTACTGATAATGAAATATTATCAACCATTTTACTTGCTGGTGTACCTACTCTAGGTGAATAAATAAATGTATATGCTAAATCAAATTTACATTCTTGAACAAGAGATAATGTATCATTAAAATCTTCTTCACTTTCATTTGGAAAACCAACTATAATGTCAGTTGTTATAGATACATTTGGAATATTATCCTTTATTGATTTAAATAATGATAAATATGATTCTCTTGTGTATTTTCTTCCCATTAATTTTAATATTTTATTACTTCCACTTTGTACAGGAAGATGAATATATGGCATTATATTATTATACTCTTTTATAGTATTAATCATTTGTGTAGTAAAATCCCATGGATGACTAGTAACAAATCTTATTCTTGAAATACCCGTTTTAGCAACATCTTTTAACAATGAAGAAAAATCATAATTGTAATTTTCTATATCTTTTCCATATGCATTTACATTTTGTCCCAATAAAGTTATTTCCTTATAACCTTCTTTTACAAGATTTTCTACTTCATTTATTATATCTTCTTTTAATCTACTTCTTTGTTTTCCCCTAGTATAAGGTACAATACAATATGTACAAAATTTATCACATCCATACATTATATTTACCCAAGCTTTATATTTATTTTCTCTTTTAATCGGGATATCTTCTACAATGTCTCCTTCTTTACTCCATACCTCTACTTCCAATTTATTTGAATCAATACATTTTTTTAGAATATTTGGAAGTTTATGAATATTGTGAGTTCCAAAAACAAAATTAATATATTTATGTTTTTTTATTATTTCTTCTACCACAATTTCTTCTTGAGCCATACATCCACAAAGGCCAATTAATAAAGGCCTTTTTTGTTTAATATGTTTTAATCTTCCAAGCATTCCAAAAACCTTATTATGAGCATTTTCTCTTATTGCACAAGTATTTAAAATAACTAAATCAGCATCATTTAAGTCAATAGCTTTTTTAAATCCCATTCCTTCTAGAATAGCACTAATATTTTCACTATCCCTTTCATTCATTTGACAACCATATGTTTTTACTAAATACTTTTTATTTTTACCTATATTTTTTAAAGAATCATCAATTTTAAAATTTCTTATAATATTTACTTTATTACAAGTTCTTTTTTTAGCTTCATTTAAACTTGGTGTTTCCATACATTTCACTTCCATTCATAAATTTTTAACAAATCTATAATATCATAAAATAAATATTTTTAAAATAAAAATGTACTAGATTACTAGTACATATATAAATAAATTAAACTTATAATAATTTTAATATATATGGATTACTACTACTTCCGTCTCCATTTTCTATTAGGATATTAGATTTTAGATATACGGCTGGCACAACCCCA
>CALVIA010000108.1 GCA_944329255.1 uncultured Bacilli bacterium | reverse complement strand
ATCATATAAACATTATATATTAAAATAACCAACCTTGAAAAGGTTGGCGATTAAAATTTATTTTAATCTTTTTTTATAAAAAAACTCATCAATTGATGAGTTAATCGTTTAAAACTGCATTTTCTTTTTCTATTATGTCTCTAAAGCTTTCTTTAAATATTGGTTTAAATTTTTTTAAAACATCTGGATATACTGTATCTGTTGTACATATTGCTTCCCAAAAATGTTTAATTTCTATTACATTTTTGTTATCAAATATAGCATACGAAAATACTTTTGTAAGAATTGCTAAACATACATCTGGATATCTTGATGCTGATTCAAATACTCTATTATATTCAACTGTCATATCAACAATAAATTTCATTAATTTTTCTTTATTAAAATTACTATAATTCATTACAACACCAGTTTGTTTTTCTATTTTTGGTAAGGTACCTACTAAAATTTTAACAGTTGCTTCTTTATCCGGTTCAACAACTTCAATTTTTTGTAATCTTCTTAAGAATGCTTTATCTTTTACTATATAATAATCGTATTCATCACTTGTAGTAGCACCTATCATTTTAATATTTCCTCTTGCTAAAGCTGGTTTTAAAATATTCGCAAAATCAAGACCACCTTCTTCTTTGTTACCGATTAAAGTATGAGTTTCATCAATAAATAATATTACTTTATCCATTTTAGATAATTCTTTAACTAATATTTGTAGTTTCATATCAGAAGTACCTGTTGAATCACTTATATTTCCAACTAAAGCAGCTGTATCAATTTTTAAAATAGTATAACCTTTTAAGGCATCTGGAACCATATTATTTTGTATTCTATATGCAAGCCCTTCTACAATTGCTGTTTTACCTATACCGGGTTTACCAACTAAAATAGGTGATTTTTCAGGAGTAAATAATATTAAAATCATCTTTTTTAATTCTTCATCTCTTGCAATAGCTGGATCTGCATAATATGTTTTTTTTGTTAAATCTTCAGCATATCTATTTATTAAAGATACACTATAATTATCAATTTTTGTATTTGTATTTTCATTTTCAATATTTGCACTTACATCTATAAATTCATTATCCATTTTAACACTCCATTCTTAAAATAGTATATCAAAAAAAAAATATATATTCAATTGATTTTTTTTTAATGATTTATTATAATGTATACATAGGGTAAGCAAAAAAAATATTATTCTTGGTGGTAAAATGCAACGATATATGGTTAATAATAAAAATTTAGAACTTGAAATAGATGATAAGAAACATATAATTAATGTTATGAGAATGAATGTAAATGATACATTTGAAATTGTATATAATAAAACCATATATTTATGTGTAATTTCATCAATAAATAAAAAAGATTTAAAATATGAAATAATAGAACAAAAAAAATGTAATGAAGAAAATAAAGTTAAAGTTATATTAGCATGTTCAATTATAAAAGAACAAAAAATGGATTATTTATTGCAAAAAGCATGTGAGCTAGGTGTTGATGAAATTATTCCGATTATTTCAGAAAGAACTGTTATTAAAATTGATAATAAAAAAGATAATAAAATACAAAGATGGAAGAAAATTTTAAAAGAAGCTGCAGAACAAAGTAAAAGGATAGATATACCAATTTTGCATGATTTTATAAATATAAAAGATATAAAAAAATATAATTTTGATTTTAAATTTTTTTGTAATACAAACGAAAAGTCGAAAAATATCAAAAAAGTGTTACAAGATAATAAAAAAAGTGATACAATGTTTATAGTGGTAGGTCCTGAGGGAGGATTTAGCTTTAAAGAAGAAAAATTTCTAATTGATAATAATTTTGAAAGTGTATCATTAGGAAATAATATTTTAAGAGCAGAAACTGTTCCTTTGTATTTGCTTAGTGTAATAAATTATGAATATGGAAGGTGAATTATGATATCAAATATATTAAATTATTTTACAAGTTTAAATTCTGCTGGACAGGCTTTATTTATTATTGGAGTATTATTAGTAATAACTTTTATCGTACTTTTGGTAATTGTATTTAAGCCTGAAAAAAATAAAATAAAAAAAATATATGGAGAAAGTGCAGCTACAGATAAAGAATTTGATTTTGAAGAAAAAATGAAAAACATTGATAATATTGATGTAAATGATATTAATATTGAAAATGACAAAACCAGAAATTTAAAAAGTATTGTTGATGAATTAAAAAACATTGAAAATAAAAGTAATTACAATGTTCCAAAAGATAGAATTGAAATGTATGAAGATGAACAAGAGGATACTGCAATAATTAGTATTGAAGAATTATTGAAATCAAATAAACCAATGGTATATGAAAGAAAAGAAAAAGATGTAATTAATAACAATAGTAATAATAATGAAATTAATTACAATTCAGTAAATAGTGTTAAAAATGATGATTATGTTATACCAAAAAGAGAAATTTATTCTTCTGTTTATACAAATAATAATGAAAAAGCAATTCAAGAAAACAATGAAAAATTTTTGAATTCTTTAAAAGAATTTAGAAACAACCTTTAGGTTGTTTTTTTTATTGAAAAAATGTATAATAAAATATATAGTAAGATAGGAATGATATCATGAAAAAAAAGGGATTTACACTTATAGAAATATTATCAGTTATAATAATTTTAGGAGTAATATTTTTATTTATAACTCCTAAGATATCAAATTTAATAAAGGAAAGTAAAAATTTAAGTAAAGAAATAAATGAAGTTACTATAATAAATTCAGTTAAAGAATACGCAAGTTCATATGAAAAAGATTTTTATTCATCATTTTTAAATGTAGGTGATAAAGGATACATACTTGTGTCAGATATAATATCT
>CALVIA010000107.1 GCA_944329255.1 uncultured Bacilli bacterium | reverse complement strand
TTTTTATTAATCTTCAGGTTTTTTCCAACTAGCAAATTTACATTTAGGATAGTTATCACATCCATAAAATATTTTACCTTTTTTAGTTCTTTTTTCAATAATTGTTCCACCACATTCTTTACATTTACATATTTTTACTACTTCTTTTTCTTCTTTTTTTATATATTTACAAGTTGGATAATTACTACAAGCAGTAAATTTACCAAATTTACCATTTCTTATTACTAAAGGACTATTACAATTTGGACATAATTCTCCTGTCTCTTCTGCAGATTTTTTTTCCATTTTTTCAAATGCATTATTAAGCATTGGTTCAAATTGTTTATAAAATTCTTTTAATAAATTATTCCAAATTAACTTTCCTTCGGCAACCTTATCTAAATCTGATTCCATTTTTGCAGTATATTTTACATTTATTAAATTACTAAAAAATTCTTGTAATTTATCTGTAATTTCAATACCTATTTCAGTAGGAATAAATTTTTTATCTTCAATTCTTACATAACCTCTTTCTACAATTGTTTCCATAGTCTTAGCATATGTAGAAGGCCTTCCAATCCCTAATTCCTCCATTTCTTTTATTAATTTAGCTTCTGTATATCTAGGTTTAGGTTTTGTAAAATGTTGTTCTTTTATAATCTCATTAGATACTAAAATATTTGACTTATAAGTATCAAGTGGCGGTAATATCTTTTCTTCACTATCTTCATAATCTTTATATACTTTTAAATATCCATCAAATACAATTACGCTTCCACTAGTTTTAAATTTATAATCATTATTATCTAAAATAACTGTAGTTTGTTCTAATTTTACATCTTTCATTAATGATGCTAATGCTCTTTTATAAATCATTTTATATAATTTATATTCATCATTACTTAAATAAGTTTTAACAGATTCAGGAGTTCTATTTATACTTGTAGGTCTTATAGCCTCATGAGCATCTTGTACATTTTCAGTTTTTTTAGATTTTTTTATAATTCCTAAATATTCTTTTCCATAACTATTTTCAATATAATTATAAGCCGATTTAACAAATTCATCACTTAATCTTATAGAATCAGTTCTCATATAAGTAATTAAACCAACTGTTTCATTTTCTAAATCAACACCCTCATATAATTTTTGAGCAATAGACATTGTTTTTTTAGCATTAAAATTTAGTTTTGTACTAGCTTCTTGTTGTAAAGTACTAGTAATAAAAGGAGGTTTTGACTGCCTTTTTTTTGCTTTCTTTTCTACATTTTCAATTTTGAATGAATTAGATAATTTTTTTATAATAGATTGTGCTTCTAATTCATTATGAATTTCAATTTTGTCATTTTTATATTTATCTAATTCAGCATCAAATTCATTAAATTTTGCTGAAATAGTCCAATATTCTTCTTTTATAAAAGATTCAATTTCTCTTTCCCTATCTACTATTAATTTTAAAGCAACACTTTGTACTCTTCCAGCACTCTTACCAGATGTTTTATATTGCATTAATTTACTTAATCTAAAACCGATTATTCTATCTAAAATTCTTCTTGTTTCTTGACTATGTACTAAATCATAATCAATTCCTCTTGCATGATTAAAAGCATTAATAACTGTATCTTTTGTTATTTCATTAAAAACTACTCTTTCATACTCTTTATCTTTTAAACCTAACTCCTCACAAAGATGCCAACTAATTGCTTCTCCTTCTCTATCTGGATCGGTTGCTAAATAAACTTTACTAGAAGATTTTACATCTTTTTTAAGTTCATCAACTAATTTCTTTTTACCTTTAATTATTTCATAAGATGGAGTAAAATCATTTTCTATATCAACTCCAAGTCCAAATTTACCTTTTTTAGTTAAATCTCTTATATGTCCTTTACTAGAAACAACTTTATAATCTTTTCCTAAATATTTTTCAATTGTTTTAGATTTACTTGGTGATTCTACTATTACTAAATTTTTCATTTAATCACATCCTTATATTATATATTTAAATTATATTAATAATTTCCCTTAATTCGCTATTAATTATATTATATAAATTAAAAAAAAACAATCGATGATTGTCTTTTATTTTATATAATCCCTCTTTGTGCTGCTAAATCAAGAATTAAAATTAAACAAATTATAATAGCAATTAATAAACCAATGTTTATTATCATATTATTTAAATAAGATTTACTAACAATATTATTATTAACATAATTAGTATTTCTTACTGGTTTTACCTTAATATTATTATTTTTTTCAATAACTCTTTCTACAACTTTTTCTCTAGGTAATTTTTTTAATAAAAACCCACACTTAATACATATAAAAGCATTTTTATCAATAATATTTCCACAATTTGGACAAACCATTTGTTTATCCTTTGGAACATCATATTCATTTTTATAAACAAATACTCTTTCTGTTATAGGAGCTTCTAGATTTCTATATTTATTTTCCCTAGAAGTATCTAAATCCATTTGTAATTGTATATTTTCATTTACAGGTTTATTTATAATATACAAAACATATTTTAATATTAGAAATAATATCAAAGAAATTATAGCAATTATTATAAAATTATTTAATCTTGATTTAATTTCATTAGGTATAATTTCATATTTTTTACTAGATACATAAAAATTATAAATATATAATATCATACTACCTATAAAAGAACATTCTAATATTATAGAAAAATATTTTAATATTTTATTAGTTTTCATAATATCCCCCTTTTTTATGCCCTTATTATACACATTTTATAAAATTTGTCAAATTTCGTATATTTAGGAGTCAATATGGACAATAAAACTGAAAATTTTTTTAATACATTAGCTTACATTTTAATAATAATTGCTGAAATTATTTTTATTTATGTTACAAATAA
>CALVIA010000106.1 GCA_944329255.1 uncultured Bacilli bacterium | reverse complement strand
AATGTAAATGCTTTTTTATTTTTCATTATATACTCACTCCCTATTTTATTATCATGAGTATATTATACCCCCCCCCCCATAGGTTTTGTCAATTGGGGGGAGTTTATAATTTTTTTATTAATACAATAGTGTTAATTTAACAATTATCTTCACTTAATAATTCATCTAAATATACCACTTTGAATCCTTTTTTAATAACATAATTATAAATATTATATATCTGATCTATATTATTTTCATCAAAATATATTATACTTCCATTTGATATTTCAGATTTAATTTTATTAGTATTATTATTTGTAACAATTAATTTAGGTAGTATAGTATGCATTTTTTTATCTTTACAAATTTTTAAAGAATCATTATCTTCTTCTAATAATAAACAATAATTTGATTTATTATAATTTTTATTAATTAAATTATTAACCCATTCAATAGTTGTTTCATTATATATTCCCCCATTATATATTTTGAAATCTTTATTTATATCTATTTTTCCATTTTCAAGTAATTTACTATTTATAAATAAATTTAATTTTATATTATCTACTTCATTTAAATTTTGAATATCATTATTTATATTTATTACTAACGAAACATTTCTTTTATATATATTACCTTCTACTATATATTTATCATATATATTATTTATACTAATAATAGGCAAAATATCTTTATATTTTAATAACATATAATTATAATTATCAATTTTTTTCATGTTCATATAACTATTATCTATATCTATTTCACAACCATTTAATCCAGGAATTATAAAATTATCAACAATCGTTGCATTTATACTTTGTGTTTTATAAGAATCACTTTCTTTAATAATTTCTTTCATTATAGGATCTTTACTTTTAATTATATCTACAATTTTATTAGTATAAATTAAACTAAAAACAAATAAAAATAATAAAATAATATATTCAAAAATTTTTTTCATTAAATCACCATTAAATTATATTTTTAAACAATTAAAAAAATTCTTATTCAGAATTTTTTTCAAAATGATTTAATAATTTTTTATATATTCCTGGTTCAATTATATCTATTGTATTTAAAACAAGCTCCAAAGATTTTTTATATTCTCCTCTAATAAACAATAATTCTGCTTTATTTAATCCCTCGTCAATATATTGTTTCTTAGATCTATATCTATTTCCATATATTATTGCATTTTCTGCATACATTGCAGATTTAACAATCTCATTTGTTGTATTATTTAACTTAAATACCAAATCTCTAGCAGTATCTACTCTGGTATTAAGTACATCAATATTAATTGGTTTTCTATCTAATTCTTTGTTTACTTCTCTTATAGCTTCGATAGCTTCTTTAAGTTCAATAAAATACAAATTTGGAATTAAAGGAAGTTTAAATTCTCTTATTTTAGATTTACAACCTTCTAATAGTTCACTCATATCTTCTAATTGCTCTCTTGCTCTTTTTTCATCTTCTTGCATATTTCCGATAGATTGCATATATTCATCAATTTTTTCTTCCTCTTTAGATAATTTTATAATTAGCAATTCTAACTCTTTATTAAGCCTTGTATAAGGGAAACTTGTTGTTTTAGTTGTATCATACAATTTATCAAAATCTTCATCTAACATTCCTAATTCTTCACTTAAAAAATTTAATTCTCTAATTTGCTCTTCAGATAATTTGTAATTATATTTAGCATCCACAACCCTACCATATAATTTATTCATTATATCATTAATTTTTTTAATTTTTGATTTAAATATTGTTACAGATTCCTCATATTCTTTTCTAGCTAGCTTTTCCCTTTCAAAATCATTAAAAACAGAATCGGTATATTCTAATATAGTTCTTAATTCAAATAAAACATCTTCTAAATTTAATAATCTAAGTCTAGACATAATATCTGTTATTTTTTTATTTATTTCATCAATATTATATTCTATATTTAAATAATCAAGCTGATACCCTCTTTTAGATAAATTTTCATATGTACTTTTTATTTCCAATAATCTTTTTGGAATAATTGTTTCAGCCATAACTACAGCTGGAGGAACCTCTTCAACAATTGTATTTAAATGTTTAATTAATGTATCAATTACTTCTACTAATTTATTTGCAATAATATAATCTTGACTTTCCATTGCGTATTCAAACTCATGAAATTTTTTTTCAATTGTTTCTATTTGCATCTCAATTTGTTTATCAATAGGAATAAAAGAATCCTTTGAAGATATAAATGTATGTACAATTTCTCTAAATTTAGTTTTTAAATCAGTTATTAAACTTCTATTCCTTTCCTCACTTAAAGTAATTTCTTTTATTTCATTAAATACTCTATCTTTAAGTTCTTTAGCTTCAATTAATTTTAATTCAATTTTTATTTTTTTTTCTAAATAATCTTTATAATCTTTTCTTTCAACTAAAAAATCAGCATCTATAATCATATCATTTACAAAAGAATCAAGCTCTTCTTTTATTTTATCTATTTCACTTTTCCATATCTCATATTTTTCTTTAATTGTTTCAGTTTTTGATAATGTTTCAACCTTAGAAAGTTCAGATAATATATCTCCATCTATTATTTCATTTTTTTTAATATCAAATAATTTTACTTCATTTTTTAAATTTTTCTTAGTTAAGTATTGTATTAGATTTAATATTAAAATTATACTTACAACAGTAATAGCATAGTATGTAACAAACAATAATATTATATCATTATCCATAACAATCACTCTCCTATTCTTATATTCTATTTTACCACATATTTCGACATTTTAGAATATTTTTTATTAATTAAATATTTGTAATAAAATAAATAGTAATACTTTACTCTATTGACTATTTTAATAATAAATATTATAATACATATGCTTTAAACATTTTAGCAGCATTGTAATGA
>CALVIA010000105.1 GCA_944329255.1 uncultured Bacilli bacterium | reverse complement strand
TTAAAAAATAATAAGTTAGATGAATATTTAATTGAAAAAGAAATAAATAGTATAAGAGAAAACTTAGAACATTCTATCGAAGATGAATTATGTTTAAGTGATATATTTAATTCTTTAGTAGAAAAAATAATCGTTAATAAAGACGAAAATAACCCTAAAAAAATAAAATTAGATATTATTTTTAAAACTGGAACAATATTAAAAGCATCCAGTAATAATTTAGGTAAAAAGTATCATTTAGAGGAGTACCTCACAACAAATAACTGCCGTTAGTGCTGCAATAAATGGAGGACATTTATATCAACCATATATAGTAAAAAGGATATTAGAGCCAGAAACAAATAATGTGATATTTCAAAATGAAAAAAAATTAGTAAGAGATGTTATTAGTGAAGAAACGTCAAAAGAAGTAAGAAGGGCATTAGAAAGCGTAGTTGCAAATGGAACAGGTAGAAACGCATACATTGAAGGACATAGTGTTGGAGGAAAAACAGGAACAGCTCAAAAAGTAAATAATGGAGTATATATGATAGGTAATTATATTGTATCTTTTATTGGATTTACTCCAGCCGATAATCCTGAAGTAATTGTATATGTTGCGATAGATTATCCAAAAGGCATAACTCAATATGGGGGAACAGTTGCAGCTCCGGTTGCAAAAGCTATATTAGAAGATTGTATAAGTATATTAAACATAGAGAAAGATGAAAATGTAAAAGATAAAGAATATAATTATTTAGATGATAAATATTATACTGTACCAAATGTAATAGGCTTAGAAAAAAAAGAAGCAATAAAATTACTAAATAATTTCAGTATAATATATTCAGGAAGTGGAAATGTTATAAAAGATCAAACACCTCAAGCAGGAGAAAGATTAAAAGAAGGTGGAAAAATAAAATTATTATTGGGTTAAATAAATATTTAATTGAATAAATCATATACTTAATTAAATAATTATAGTATAATTGAAATTGGAGATGATTTTATGTTAATTTTAGCAAAATCTGTTTTATCTTTAATGATTGGATTTTTATCAGCATTGTTTATTGGAATGATTTTAGTACCAATATTAAGAAGAATGCATATTACTCAAAGAGTAAGTATTTATTTAGAAAATGCTCATAAGAAAAAAGAAGGTACTCCAACAATGGGAGGAATAATATTTATATTAGGGGCATTTGTATCAATTATTGCATTATTGATTATGAACAAAATAGAATTGACTTATAATTTATTTATTGTTTTATTTGTCTTTGTTTCATATGCTTTAATTGGATTTTTAGATGATTTTATAAGTATAAAAAGAAGGAATAATATAGGACTTACTGCAATACAAAAATTATTTTTACAATTAATAGTAGCACTAGTATTCTTTTTTGTATATATGAAAAGTGGAAATGAACCTGCATTAGAAATATTTACACTTAATATAAAAATAGATATGGGATGGTTTTTTGGATTTTTTCTATTATTTGTATTAATTGGTGGATCTAATGCAGTAAATTTAACTGATGGTCTTGATGGACTAGCTGGTGGACTTTCAGCTATTGCCTTTCTTGCTTTAGGAATTATTGCTTGGGGATCAGGATGGGTAGCAGGATATCAAGATATTGCAATCTTTTGTTTCATATTGGTTGGTGCATTACTTGGATTTTTAATGTTTAATACGTATCCTGCAAAAATAATTATGGGAGACACAGGTTCTTTAGCTTTAGGTGCAACTCTTGCAACAATTGCAATTATAACTGATCACGAAATTACTTTGTTAGCTGTAATGGGAGTATTTATAATTGAAACTTTATCAGTTATTATTCAAGTATTATCTGTAAAAATATTTAAAAAAAGAATATTTTTGATGACCCCATTACATCATCATTTTGAAAAACTAGGTTATGAAGAAAGAGATATAGTAAAATATTTTTGGGTAGTTGGATTTTTACTTGCAATGGCGGGAATAGCTTTTGGAGTGTGGATTTAATGAAAAAAAACAATTTTGATTTAATTCTGTTTATTTCGGTTATTTTAATATCTATATTTGGTGTAATTATGATTTATTCATCCTCATCTATATGGGCAGAATATAAATTTGATGATCAATTTAGATATTTAAAATTACAATCATTATTTTTATTTATTGGAATTATATTAATGTACATAATATCAAAAATACCATATAAAATATATTTAGACAAAGCAAACATTATATTATTTGTTTGCTTTTTTCTTTTAGTATTAGTTCTAATACCGGGAATAGGAACAGTTAGAAATGGCAGTAGAAGTTGGTTTGGAATAGGTGGGTTAGGAATACAACCAAGTGAATTTATGAAATTAGCATTAATAATATTTACATCAAAATATTTATATAAAAATGATAAAAATAATAAAACAGTAAAAAAAGATATTTTGCCAATTCTTTTAATTACTCTTATAACATTTGGTTTAATAATGTTACAACCAGATTTTGGCACAGGTGTAATTTTATTAATGAGCATTGTAGCATTACTATTTATATCTGGACTTAAACTTAAATTTTTTATCATTATAGGACTTTTTGGATTATTTGGTGCAATGATATTAATTATAATAGCACCTTATAGATTTCAAAGAATATTATCATTTATTAATCCATGGCTAGATCCATTGGGGTCAGGATTTCAAGCAATTCAAAGTTTATTTGCAATAGGACCAGGTGGATTATTAGGTTTAGGATTAGGAAATTCAATTCAAAAACATTTTTATTTACCAGAGCCACAAACAGACTTTATATTTGCAATAATAAGCGAAGAATTAGGTTTTTTAGGAATAGTAATTGTAGCATCATTATTTTTAACAATAATATATAGAGGAATAAATATAAGTTTAAATTCAAAAGATTTATTTGCTAAATATTTATCATTTGGAATTACATTTCAACTAGCATTTCAAGCGATTTTAAACTTAATGGTGGTTGTTTCATTAATACCCATTACCGG
>CALVIA010000104.1 GCA_944329255.1 uncultured Bacilli bacterium | reverse complement strand
GAAGATAATTATGACGTAGAAGAAGTTGTATTTATATTAAATGATGAAGAAATATCAAAAAGTGTATTAAAAACTCTTGAATAAAGAGTTTTTTTATTATATAATTAAATCGTTAGTTGATGTCCTCGTAGCTCAGCTGGATAGAGCAATCCCCTTCTAAGGGATCGGTCGGGCGTTCGAATCGCTCCGGGGACGCCACAAGAAGATAAAGTTCTTAAAAGAACTTTTTTTTTACATTAATTTTACTTTACAAAAAAAAATTAAAATAAAATAAATATAATAATATGGTATTATATACATAGGAAGTGATTAAAATGGACTTAATTATAATAATATTATTAATTATCCTAACAATTATATTTTTTAGAAAGTTTAGTAATGTTGTATACATAATATGCATAGTAGATATATTTTTAAGAATATTAAATAGAATAGATCAATTGATTAATGTAAAAGAATTTTCAAATTTAATTAATAAATACTTTCATAATTCAATATTAGATATAATCAATAGTTATTCAAGCGGAATTATAAATACTATATTAGTATGGTGTTTATTAATTATATATATTGTGTTTTTATTTTATATTACAAAAACTTTCTTTAAAAAGAAAAAATAAGACGATTATTTAGTCTTATTTTTATTTTTTTCTCTTTTATTATAATAATCAATTATTCTTACAATATTTCTAGTTCTTGTAAAAGGATTTATAAAATCAGAGCTTCTTAATCCCAAATTATTTAAATAATTTGATAGTTTTGTCATTCTTTCTTTATCTAATGGCTTTTCATCCAATTTTCTTAAATATATTAAATAATCATCCGGCTTATCTGGATTTGGACAAAAAACATAACATTCATTTCTTCTATAATTAGTTTCAATTAAAATATTTTCATTTGTATGTTCCATACAATATACATATCTATTATCGTAATATCCCATAAAACCTCCTTTTTGTGCAAGTTATAATATCATAATATGTAAAATTATGCAAGATTAATTCTAAAACTTTATTAATTTAATATATTGTTTTAGGAGGATCTTATGGATAAAAAAAATGGTCTAAGTACAAAAGAAGTAGAAGAAAATAGAAAAAAATATGGTTCAAATGAACTAATAAAGGTAAATACTAACTCTTTTTTTAAATTGTTTATAGAAACGTTAGGAGATCCAATAATTAAAATATTGTTAATTGCATTAGCGATTAAAATTGTTTTTTTATTTAAAAATTTTGATTGGTATGAAACATTAGGAATTATAATTGCTATATTTTTAGCATCATTTATTTCAAGCATTTCAGAATATGGAAGTGAAAAAGCTTTTAAAAGAATGCAAGAGGAAGCATCACTTATAAAATGCAAAGTAAAAAGAAATAATAAGGTAATAGAAGTTAATGTAATAGATGTAGTAGTTGGAGATATTATATTATTGTCATCTGGAGACAAAATTCCTGCAGATGGAATACTAATAGAAGGTTCTATAAATGTTGACGAATCATTATTAAATGGAGAGTCAAAAGAAAAAAATAAAAAAATAAATGATAATGTTTATATGGGAAGTATTATTTCTAGTGGAATTGGAATTATGCAGGTTAAAAAAGTAGGACTAAATACGTATTATGGAAAGATTGGACAAGAAATACAGGAAAAACAACCAGAAAGTCCGTTAAAAATAAGATTAAGAGGACTTGCAAATATAATTAGTAAAATCGGATATATAGGTGCTTTCTTTGTATTTTTTTCATATTTATTTTCAGTAATTGTATTAAATAATAGTTTTGATATAACTTTAATAAAAGAAACTATTTATGATTTTAATACAATGTTTAATCATGTATTATATGCTCTAACATTAGCAGTTACAATAATAGTAGTAGCAGTTCCAGAAGGACTTCCAATGATGATTACGCTTGTTTTATCCTCTAATATGAAAAGAATGATAAAAAACAATGTATTAGTAAGAAAAATGATGGGAATAGAAACAGCAGGAAGTTTAAATATGTTGTTTACAGATAAAACCGGTACAATAACAAAGGGGAAATTAGAGGTTATAAGATTTTTATCAGCTACTTTAAAAGAATATGATAATGAAAATGAAATAAAGAAAAATGCAAAATTATATGATTTGGTAAAAAAATCTTTTGTATTAAATAATGAGAGTATTAGAGAAGAAAATAAAATAATTGGAGGAAATACAACTGATAGAGCTCTTTTAAAATTTATTAATGCACAAGTAAATGATAAAATAATAAAGAGAATTCCATTTAATAGTAAAGATAAATATTCTAAAATAATAACAATAGAAGATTGTAGATATATAAAAGGAGCAACAGAAAAAATATTACCATTATGTAATTATTATTTGGATGAAAATGCTAATAAAAAAATATTGACTAATAGAAAAAAAATTCTAAATAAAATTGAAACAATTAACAAAAAGGGAATAAGAGTTATATGTTTTGCTGTTGCATATAAAAATGATATATATTCTTTACTAGGATTTGCATATATAAAAGATGAAGTAAGAGAAGAAGCAAAAATAGGAATAGAACTTGTAAAAAAAGCTGGAATAAATACTATAATGATAACGGGGGATAATAAAGACACGGCTTATAGTATTGCTACTGAAGTTGGATTAATAGAAAAAAATGATTTAGTATTAACAAGTGAAGAATTATCAAAAATGACTACAGAAGAAATAAAAAAAATATTTAATAATTTAAGAATAGTTGCAAGAAGCTTACCACAAGATAAAAGCAAATTAGTTAAAATTGCGGAAGAAATGGGATATGTAGTTGGAATGACTGGAGATGGTGTTAATGATGCACCCGCTTTAAAAAAAGCTGACGTTGGTTTTGCAATGGGTAGCGGTACTGAAATTGCAAAAGAAGCTAGTGATATTGTCATACTAGATGATAATTTTATGTCTATTTCAAAAGCAATATTATATGGAAGAACTATATTTAAAAGTATTAGAAAATTTATAATTTTACAGCTTACCGCAAATTTATGTGCATTGTCTCTTTCGATAATCGGACCTTTTATAGGAATAAATACACCAGTTACAGTTATTCAAATGTTATGGATAAAC
>CALVIA010000103.1 GCA_944329255.1 uncultured Bacilli bacterium | reverse complement strand
AAATTGTCGTTCTTGCAATCAAGAAATATATATTGATTGTTCTAAACTTCCAAAAAATGTTAAAACACTAGATACTAAGTGTCCTAATTGCGAAACATTTATTAAGTATGGTAATTTAAATTACGAAGAACCCAAAACAGTAGAAACGTATAAAACAAAGGATGAAAATAATACATTTATTATCAAATTAATGAATAATTATAATTTTAGCATTAATTTCCCATATCAATTAGATGAATTAAAAGTAATAGATAATACATCAGTAATAATTAATAACAAAATTACTATAAAATATCTTAGCTGTCCTAACAAAAATGATTTTGAAAAACGAGCAATCGAAATATTTGAAAAAAGTGCTGCTGATACGAACCAAAAAATAGATAAAACTTTAAACAAATATAAAATAAATAATATCGATGTTATAGAAAAAGCAATAATAAAAGGCGAAATAATTCAAAGTTTCAAATTTATATATTTTAATGAAGCAATCTTAACGTTTGCTTATAATAAAAATTCTGAAATTTCTAAAATTGTTGATGAAGCAATTAAAACAATAAAAGCTATCGGGACGCAACAACAAGAAAGAATAGAAAGAGATCCTTTTAAACCAGTAATGAAGCAAGATGAAATATAGAAAGTAAAATATGCAAGAAACAAAATATTTTGATAATATTTTTCAACTGAATAGAACTACTACACAAGAAAAGTATGATAATATGGAAAAAGAAATAAATAATTTTTTAACATATGTTAAATCAAAAGAATTATCACCTGTTGAAGAAGTAATGTTAGTTTATGATAAAGTAAAATTATTAGAATATTCTGATAATGATGATTCATTAGAAACTAGACAATTACCAGATATAATAACTAATGGAAAAGCTGTTTGCGTTGGATACACTAACCTATTTAATGAGTGTTTATCAAGATTGGGTTATCAAACTTGTGCGATTGAAAGTTATATTGGTAATGTTTCACATATGCACTCTCTTGTAGCTATTAAAGATGAAAAATATGGAATCAATGGTCTTTATAAATTTGATCCAACATTTGATTCATTAGATAAAGATAGTCAAGATAGAACTTCTTCTGATATGAACCCCGTTTCTTGGACATGAGAAACGAGGTTTTTTGTATGTCAAAATTAACTTATCAAGACAAAATAAATATTTATAATGAAAGAAAACAAGGTAACAGCGTGGTTAATATTTCTAAAAAATATGGGGTAAGAAAAGACGTGATAAAATATTTAATTAGATTAATAGATAAACACGGTTATGATATTTTAAGAACAAATAAAAACAGAATTTTTTCAATAGAAGAAAAAGAACAAATTATTAATAGAGTTTTAGTTAATAATGAGTCTGTTTGTTCTGTTGCGGTAGATGAAGGACTATTAAGTTATGGAATGTTGTTTAATTGGATTAAAAATTATAAAAATATGGGTTATAATATAGTTGAACAAAGACGTGGAAGGAGTCCAACTATGTTAAAGAAAACTAAAAATCCTAATATTAGAGAAACAATTGAACAAGAAAACGAAAGATTAAAAAAGGAAAATGAATATTTAAAAGCGGAACTTGAATACTCAAAAAAATTGAGAGCCGTTGTTCAAGCAAGGAAGAATCAACAACAGAAGAAAAAGTAAATGTTGTAAGTGAACTTCGGCTAAAATATTCATTAATGATTCTTCTAAAAATATCAGGATTAAGTAAATCAACATATTATTATACTTTAAGTAAAAATGATAAAGATGATAAAAATAAAGAAATTATAGAAAAAATAAAAGAAATATTTTTCTATCATAAAGAAAGATATGGATATAGAAGAATAATGTTAGAATTAAGAAATCAAGGATATAATGTAAATCATAAGAAAGTTTATAGATTAATGGTTAAACTAGGATTAAAGCCATTAAAGAGAAATAAAAGAAAATATTCATCATATAAAGGTACAGTAGGAAAAGTAGCTGATAATTATATTAATAGAGAATTTTATGCCAATAACCCTAATGAAAAATGGTATACAGATGTAACAGAATTTAACCTTCGTGGAGAAAAATGTTATCTGTCACCAATATTAGATGGTTATAATGGTGAAATAATATCTCATAATATATCTAAGTCACCTAATCTAGAACAAATAAATGATATGCTTAATAAAGCATTTGATAATAAAGATTTAGAAGGTTTAATATTTCACTCAGATCAAGGATGGCAATATCAACACCATTCTTATCAACAAAGATTAAAGAATAAAGGAATTAAGCAAAGTATGTCTAGAAAAGGAAATAGTATGGATAATGGAATGATGGAAAATTTCTTTGGTATACTTAAAACAGAAATGTTTTATGACCAAGAAGATAATTATAAGACATTAGATGATTTGATGAAAGCAATTGATGACTATATTTATTATTACAATTATGATAGAATTAAAGTAAAATTAAAAGGACTGTCACCCGTAAATTACAGGTTACAATCCTCTAATTAAAAACTGTCCAATTTTTGGGGTTCAGTTCAGAATTGGTTGTTTTTTGTTAAAATTATAACACATATTTATAAGGAATTATTTAGCTTGAATCTATGATTATCTTATTTGAAGATTTAAACAATCGTCCTGTTGGGCCTGTTGGCCTTGTGGCCCTGGAATATGATAAATACGCATACAGGGCATACTATTTATTTTATTGCAATCATTTCTTTTATTATATTCCATATAATATAAAACCTCAATTATATATCTTTTATATTATATGACAATAAAATTTACTAATTCATTTAAAAAAATTAGAAATATATTTTTTTTGAATTTAAACAAAAAAATTCATAAGATATTATGAATTTATAATACAAAATGGGGCGCAATAAGGGATTCGAACCCTTGCATAACGGAACCACAATCCGCCGTGTTAACCCCTTCACCAATTGCGCCATTTATCAACAAATAAGTTGACACTTATAATATTAACAAATTTTTTTTACTTTTGCAACACTTTTTAATTATTTTATTTAAATATGTTGAATGAATTTTTAAATGCACCACTAAAATAGTCAATGGTTCAGTTAGTCTTTCAATTATCAAATTTGCAAATAATACAATTTTAGCTATAATAATATCTGCTGTTTTACCCATTATTG
>CALVIA010000102.1 GCA_944329255.1 uncultured Bacilli bacterium | reverse complement strand
ATGTGTTATAATATCATTGGTGATAAAAATGACATTACAAGAAAAATTAAAAATATTAGCTGATAGTGCTAAATATGATGCTTCATGTTCTTCAAGCGGAAGTAATCGTAAAAGTAATGATGGATTGGGAAGTACATCTATTAGTGGAATTTGTCATTCTTTTTCTTCTGACGGTAGATGTATTTCTTTGCTTAAAATTTTAATGACTAATTGTTGTATTTATGATTGTAAATATTGTATTAATAGATCTAGTAATAAAATTGTAAGAGCTATATTTACTCCAGAAGAAATTTGTAATATTACAATTAATTTTTATCGTCGTAATTATATAGAGGGTTTATTTTTAAGTTCAGGTATTATAAAAAGTCCTGATTATACTATGGAAAAAATTATTGAAACTGTACAATTACTTCGTAATAAGTATAAATTTAGAGGATACATTCATGCTAAAGCAATTCCTAAATGTAGTACATATCTTTTGAAAAAATTAGGATCTTTAGTAGATAGAATAAGTGCTAATATTGAACTTCCTACACAAAATGGACTTAAGTTACTCGCACCAAATAAATCAGAAAATGATATTTCAAAAATTATGAATTATGTAAAAGATAATAGAAGTAATAGTTTTGTTCCTGCTGGACAAAGTACTCAAATGATAATCGGTGCAACAAGTGAAACAGATTTAGATATTTTAAATCAAAGCTCTAATTTATATAAAACTTATAGTTTAAAAAGAGTTTTTTATTCTGCGTATATTTCTGTTAATATTGATAAATTTTTACCTACATTAAAGGTTCCACCTTTGGTAAGAGAAAATCGTCTTTATCAAGCTGATTGGTTACTTAGATTTTATAATTATAAAGTTAATGATTTGCTTGATAAAACAAATCCTAATTTTAATATATTAATTGATCCTAAATCAGATTATGCATTAAGGCATCTCGATGAATTTCCTAAAGAAATAAATAAAGTTTCTTATTTTGATCTTCTTAAAATTCCTGGAATAGGGCCTAAATCAGCTAAAAAAATAATATCTTCACGAAAATATTTTAAAATTGAATTTAAAGATTTAAAAAAAATGGGGATTTCAATGAAAAAAGCTAAATATTTTATTTTATGTAATGGTAAATATTTTTTATCAAATGATTTATTTGACAAGAAAATTATTGAAAGTAATTTAATTTTAGAAAATAAAGTAAAAATTCTGGATAATATATCCCAACTTAGTCTGTTTAATGAATAATTTTGTATGTTTGTATGATGGTACTTTTAATAATTTACTTAATTTAATATATTATTTGATAATTAATAAAATAAAACCCAATCAAATTATAAATGAAAGAAAATATTGTATAAGTCTTTTTGATAATGTTGTAAAACCAAATATAAATTGTGTGTTTGAAATTTATTTAATTGGTAAAGAAAATTTTAGATTGTGTAATTATGTTTTTAGGACTAGTTATGAGTATAAGGAAATATTGATTTATTATTTTATTCTTAATGCTTTTAAATATAAAGATAAAACTAAATACATGAGAAATTTGATATGTGTTAATAGAACATTAAAATTAGCAAATTATGTAAGTAGAGAAAATCATAAAATGAAAGGCTTTTTAAGATTTACTGAGACTAAAAAAGGTTTTTTGTATGCAGAAGTTGAACCGGAAAACAATATATTAGATTTAATTGCATTTCATTTTAAAAAAAGATTAAGTAATGAAAATTGGGTTATACTAGATAAAAAAAGGGATAGATTATGTTTTTATAATAAAAAGGATTTATTTATTGTAAAAAAAAGTGATATTGCAAGTATAAAAATAGAAATCTCTAAAAACGAAACTGAGATAGAAAATTTATGGCGTTGTTTTTTTAATACTATAGGTATTAAAGAAAGAGAGAATAAAAGGTGTCAAATGAATTTTATGCCAAAAAAATATTGGAAAAATATTTTAGAAATGAGGAATGAATAGTGAAGAAGATTGTATGTGGTAATTTGCTTTTAGATAAGATGAAAGAAGCTATTAATAATATATGTGATGCTGTTTCAATTACATTGGGACCTACTGGAAATAATGTTTTAATAAGTAGTTCTATTACTTCTCCTTATATTACTAATGATGGTGTAACAATTGCTGAAAATATTTATAATGATGATTTAGTTATTAATGCAATTTTAAGTATCATTAAAGAGGCATCTTTAAAAACTAATGAAATGGTAGGAGATGGAACTACTACTACTTTAGTTTTATTAAAGGAGATATATTATAATGGTTTGGAAGCTATTAATAATGGAATAAGTCCTATTTTATTAAAAAAAGAAATGGATTGTACTTTAAATAACATTGTAGAAAAAATACTTGAATATAGTAAAAAACCTTTAAAAAAAGATTTATTAAGTGTTGCTTATAATTCATCTAATGATGAATTAATTGCTAATATGGTTTATAATGTTTATGTGAAAGTAAAAAATTCATTTAATATTAAATTAGAAGAATCAACTAATGAAAAAACATATTATGAATTAAAAAAAGGGTATGAAGTTATGATATCTTCTATTCCAGATTATTTATTTAAAAATAAAAATAAAATTGTATTAAATAATTGTAAAATAATTTTAATGGATAAAATTTATGATTTTGATGGATTGGAGCATATAATAAACGAAATATTAAATAGTAATGAGAATTTATGTATAATTGCAACAGAAATATCAGAATTAGTTAAACAAAATATTATATCTTTAAATATAAATAATAATCTTCCAATATATTATATTGAAATTCCTACTTATGAAAGTAATAAATATATGATATTAGAGGATATATCTGCAATTATTAATATTAATGATTTAAAAATTGGTAAAGTTGATTATTTAGAAATATTAAAAGAAAGTGCTATTTTATATAATAAAGAAAGAAATAAAATGGTAAAAAAAACAAATTAAAAATATTAAAAAGAATTTAGAAGATTGTAATAATTCATATCAAAGAGATAATATGTTAGAAAGAATATCTAAATTAGAAAACAATGGGGTAGTAATATACGTTGGTGGAAATACTAGTGTTGAGAAAAAGGAAAAAAAAATGCGTTTTGAAGATTGTATTAATGCGGTTGAAACGGCAAAAAAAGGAGTTGTTATTGGAGAAGGATTAATATT
>CALVIA010000101.1 GCA_944329255.1 uncultured Bacilli bacterium | reverse complement strand
GGTTACTTGTTTTCCTATCAGGTATGTTGGAACTGAGTATTTTTTACCTTTATACATTATCATAGATTCTTTTGATACTTTATAAGTTTTCTCGGGCTCATAATAGTTAATTAATCTATCCCATAATGGCAAAGTATTTAAATACTCTTTTTCTTTTTCATGAACTTTACTTGGAACTATATTTACTCCTTGAACTACTTCATTATTTATATCTTCATTTATTTCTTTTATTATTTTATCTAAATCTTCCCATGTTTCAAATTCTTCATTATATGGTCTTAATCTTTCCATTATTCTAGCTAATGTTTCTACCTTACCTTTAGTTTTTGGTCTATATCCTACACAGGCTAATGGAGTAAAACCTGAATCATTACTAAAACTTTCAAATCGTTTATTAAACACTACTTTTGTTGTTGTAGTTCTCGCTTTATCTACCACTGTTTTCATATTATCAAATAATATCTCTTTCGGGCATCCATTAAAATATCCAAATGCTCCAACCATACACTTAAATAGTGTATTTTGATTTCTATCACTTGTTAATTCAATATATTTATATCTTGAATATCCTAATATCATTAAAAATATATTTATTTCAAATATCTCTCCATGTTTATTTACTAATCTCATTGACTCTTTCCAATCAACTTGTGCTTGTAATCCTGGTACTGTTTCAAATCTTATTGTTGCCTTTTTTATTTGTTCATTTTTATGTTCTTTTATATATTTTCTTACTATTCCATATCCTCCAGTATATCCTTGTTTTTTTATAAATTTATAAACGTTCATCCCTTTGCTTCTATACTTATCAACTTTAGTATCAATTATTTCTTTATATGGATCAAGTTTACTAGTTCTAACTATTTCTTTTTTTTGCTTTGGATTTTTTAACCTTTCTTCTCGATTGTATATTGTTTGCCTTGAACACCCCATAATTCGTGCCATTTCACTTTTATTAATATTATCACCTCCAATTCTTATAATTTCATTTCTTACATCTTTTCTCATTAAAATCAACTCCTATCTATCTTTAGTAAAGATAGTTTAATTATATCAATTAATGAAAAAAAGAATTGATACAAACTGTCCAATTCCTAGATTGACATTTTTGTCCAATTCCATATTAACATTTACAGTAAATATTAGTTTATTAAAATAGTTAAAAATAAAACATTTTATATTCGCAATTTAGTAATAATAAATGAGAAATTTTTAATATTTTAAAAGAATTTTATGAAAAAAATTATTTAATACGTATAAATCAATAGACATTTAAAAAATATCAATAAAGAACTCATAATAAGTGATTTAATTTAAAAAAACTGCAACTTTTTTTGAAAAGTTGTAGTATATATATATAAATTTATAACAATTTAAAAACACATATTTGATTTAATTTAGTAATTGGCATCTGTAAAATGTTTGTATTTTGAAAACTTAAATTTTATTATAAATTGTTGTTATTATATTATTGGAACCTTATTATTGCCAAGTGTACTATAACTATATTGTTTTATAATTCTGTAAAATAATTTTTATATTTAATATAAGCAGAAATTTTTCGTGTAAAAGTAGAAAAAGATAACTTATATAAAGTTTATGATTTATATATTGTAATTGTAATTTAATAAGTGAATTTGATATATTTGAAATAAATTCTGGATTTTTATCACTATATGTAAACGATTTAAAAGATATAAAAAATTAATAAAAACAATAAAGTTGGAGAACTTTTGATGTAATTGATAAAAATTAAAAAAGTTAAAAAATAATTGTATATAAAGTTAATTTTAAATAGTTTTTCAAATAAAATGGATTATTTAAAACATATTACAAAAAAGTTTTTTGAAAATTCTAATAAAAAAATAAATTTAATAGTAAAAATATTATGAAATGTGTTATAATTTATTTTGTTAGGAGGTATAAAATGAAAAATAATATTAATTATACGGAGGTTTTAAATACAATAAAGTATTCATTATATGTAATTATTGCGCTACTATTAGTTAATGTTGTTATTGGAATAATAAATGTAAATGACATTAGATCTTTAAATGATTATTCATCTAATAGTGCTGAAAATAATAATGATGGAAATGAATTACCAGAATATGATGTTTCTGAATTTAAAGAAGTTAATTACAGTGAATTAAAAAAAGAAATTAAGTCAGAAGATTATACAGTTGTATATTATGGTAGAGAAGGTTGTGGATATTGTTCTATGTTCATTCCTGTAATGAATGATGTTCAAGAAGATTATGGATTTAAACATTTATATTTTGATGTAACACAGGTATATAATTTTAACAACAATACCTTTGTTGATGAAGATACTTATAAAGAGATAACTGAAATAAATGATTTTTTTGAAGAAAACTTCTTATCAACTCCAATGATTGCTGTATTTAAAGATGGTAAATATGTTGATGGAACTGTTGGATATCAAGAATATAGTACTTATGCATCATTTATAGAAAAAGTTGGATTCGAGAAAAAGTAATTTTGTATTACTTTTTTTTATTTTTTATTGAAAAAAAAACGATATTATGCTATCCTTAAAATAGGAGGCACGTGATATGAATCAAGTATTAGAATTTTTAGCTGAAAATTATATTTATGTTGCAGGTGGGTCTTTTATATTAATAATTATATTAATTTTAATAATTATTATTGGTAATAAAAAAGGTAAAAAAATGAGCACTTCAAATATACCAAATACTTTACAAGGTGATAATATTTCTGAAATTAGTTCAATAGGGGTATCTGGTTCATCTTCACCAGTAGAACCAGTAACTCCTGCTATTAATCCAGTAGTAGAACCTGTTTCACCAGTAGAATCAGTAACTCCTGTTATTAATCCAGTAGTAGAACCTGTTTCACCAGTGGAACCAGTAACTCCTGCTATTAATCCAGTAGTAGAACCTGTTTCACCAGTGGAACCAGTAACTCCTGCTATTAATCCAGTAGTAGAGCCTGTTTCACCAGTGGAACCAGTAACTCCTGTTATTAATCCAGTTGTAGAACCTGTTTCACCAGTGGAACCAGTAACTCCTGTTATTAATCCAGTAGTAGAGCCTGTTTCACCAGTGGAACCAGTAACTCCTGTTATTAATCCAGTTGTAGAACCTGTTTCACCAGTGGAACCAGTAACTCCTGTTATTAATCCAGTAGTAGAGCCTGTTTCACCAGTGGAACCAGTAACTCCTGTTATTAATCCAGTTGTAGAACCTGTTT
>CALVIA010000100.1 GCA_944329255.1 uncultured Bacilli bacterium | reverse complement strand
TTTGGAATTACATTTCAACTAGCATTTCAAGCGATTTTAAACTTAATGGTGGTTGTTTCATTAATACCCATTACCGGAGTAACCTTGCCATTTCTAAGTTATGGAGGATCTAGTTTGTTAATTACTTTATGTGGTATGGGAATTCTTTTAAATATAAGTAAAAATAAATAGTTAATTAAAAAAATTGACTATTTATTTTTTATTATTTACAAGATTATATCTTGTTTTATATAATTATATATGCTTTATTCAAAATATTTATAAGAAAGTTTTAAATTATATTCACTCAAAAATAAGTGTCATAAATATTACCAGTTTTTTGAACAAGAAAACATAATATTTTTTATATTTTTTTAAAATTAAAATACATGATATAATTTATATAAATAAAAGAATATAATAGAAAATACTAATTTATAAAGGGATTATCAATAAATTATTTAGATATTAAAAAATACATTTAGGAAAATAAATATATGAATTTATAAATTATGTTAATAATTTATAAAATTTAATGAAAGGAATATTATGAATAAAAAGAAAGTTATAGAAATTAAAAATTTAACTAAATATTATGGAAAAATAAAGGGTGTAGAAAATTTAAATTTAGATTTGTTGGAGGGAGAAGTTTTTGGTTTTATAGGGCCTAATGGAGCAGGAAAGTCTACAACAATTCGCGCTATAATGAACTTAATTAACAAAACAAATGGGAAAGTGATAATTAATGGAAATGAATTTGATAAAAATAATTTGAAGATAAAGGAAAATATTGGATATTTACCAAGCGAAATAAATCTTTATGATGATTTAACAGTAAAAGAAATATTAGATTATCATGAAGGATTTTATAAAAAGAATATTAGTAAGAGAAGAAAAGAATTATTAGAAAAATTAAATTTAGATGAAAGAAAAAAAATTGAAGATTTGTCATTGGGAAATTTAAAAAAATTGGGAATAATTTTAGCATTTATGCATGAACCTAAAATTTTAATATTAGATGAACCAACAAGTGGATTAGATCCGATAATGCAAAATGTTTTTTACGATTTATTAAAAGAGGAAAAGAAAAAAGGTACAACTATTTTATATTCAACACATGTTTTAACTGAAGTTTCAAAAATTTGTGATAGGGTTGGAATTATAAGAAATGGAAATATGATAAAAATTGATAAAATAGAAAATATAACTAAAAACAATTTGGTTTATGTTACAATAACATCAAATGATGTAAATGAAATTATTGATGATTTAAAAATAGAGACAATTTATAAAAATGGTAATACTATAAAATTTAAAAATAATATTTTGCATGATAAACTAATAAAAAAATTAGCAAAATATAAAATAGAAAAAATATTAATAGAAGAACCTACGCTAGAAGATATTTTTATACATTATTATGAAAAGGAGGTATAATTTATGTTTAAAAGAGAAATGAAGATAAATTTTAAGAGTTTTTTAATATGGTCTCTTATCCTTATAATATTGTTTTTAATAGTTTTTTTAATGTATCCATCAATTATGAATAGTGAAAATATTCAATTAATGAATGAAATGTTAAAAGTTTTTCCGGAAGAAATGTTAAAAGCTTTTAATATGGATATATCAAATATTGATACTGCTTTTGGATGGCTTAAAACAGAAGGATTTGTTTTTGTTTTGTTAATTACAGGAATCTATAGTGGTATATTAGGATCAAATGTTTTATTAAAAGAAGAAAATGATAAAACTATAGAATATTTAAATAGTTTACCTGTTACAAGAAAAAATATTGTAATTAGTAAAGTTTTATCATCAATTATATATATAATATTAATGATATTTATATTAGGATTGTTTAACTTTATAGGTTTATCTTTAATTGAAGATTTTGATAAAAAATTATTTATTCTTTTAAGCATAACTCCATTATTTTCATCACTTTTTATATTTGCTTTATGTTTATTTATATCAACTTTTACACACAAAACTAAAAAAACTTTAGGAATTAGTTTAGCAATCGTGTTTATAAGCTATTTTTTACAAATAATTTCAGAGATAAGTGAAAAAACAGAATTTTTAAAGTATATATCTATATTTACATTAGCAGATATTAGAAATGTAATTACAAATATAACTATCAATCCATTGATGATTTTGCTAACAGTTTTATTGATTGTATTATTACTTAGTTTAACAATATTACATTATAATAAAAAAGAACTTGTATAAAAAAAGAATAATGTTTATTAATTATACTCATTATTCTTTTTTTAAATAGTTTTTATAAAAATGAGAACATTATTAAAAGAATAAACAAAGGTGTAAATATATGTGAATTTAAAGTTTAATGAGATATTTTTAGAGAAATAATATTTTATCTAAAAAAATTTATATAAAATTGATTTTAAATATAAATAAGAGTTGAAAATAAAAAGGAAACTTTTTATTTGTGAACAAGAACTTTCATTCCCACATAAACATATTTATCCATTAATTCAATGTCTTCGTCTCTCATTCTAGTACATCCATGACTTACTTCTTCACCAAAAGTAGTATATCCAGGTAGGTTATGGAATCCTTCTCCTCCATTATAATAGAAAAAATAATTAACATAAGTATGATAACCAGGGCCATCTAAATATCTATTATAGTCTTTTCCTTTTATTTCAAAATATCCCTCATCAGTTGGAGTACTAGGTGCACCAATTGAAACAGTAAATTTTCCAATAATTTCTTTTTCATAAGCCAATGTAGTTATCTTATCACTTAAATCAGATTCAATATATGAGTCGGGTAACAATTCAATATCCTTATTTAGTACATAATATACCTCATGATTGTCATTTTCAATATAACTATATACTCCATTAGTGGAAATTACATTTACCCCTTGGAATTTATCTATAGTTCCCCATACTGTTTTTTCATCGGTATACCAATCATATAATAAAGTATCATTTGTTATATATCCTCTATGAAAAACAGGGGTAAATAAATCTTTAGGTTCAAATAATCTTGTAGGTTCTGTTTGAACTATTTTTTCATCCTCATAATTAATTTCATTTTGTATTGTTGGATTTATTTCTTTAGATAAAGTGTCTTTATTAGAACTTTTGTTAGAAATTGCAATTAACATTGCAGCAGTTGCAGCTAATATAGCTATTTTCTTTTTATTATTCATTTAATGCCTCCAAAAATTAAAAATTAATGTTTATTATATCAAAAAAAATAAAAAAATAATTTTTTATAATACATAGTGACCCCAGGTTATTATGTATTTTTTTATAAACTGATATATAATACTAGGTTT
>CALVIA010000099.1 GCA_944329255.1 uncultured Bacilli bacterium | reverse complement strand
CCACATGGACATGGATCATTTCTTCCTATCTTTTCTTTCTTTTTTATTTTATTTATTGTTGATGATTCACTTTTATTATTTGTCATAGGTTTAGCAACAACTTTTCTTTCTGTATTTTGTCTTACTTCTGCCTTAAGTATATACTGAACTGTTTCTTCAGAAATTTTATTCATTAAATTATCAAATATATTATATCCTTCTTTTATATATACTTGTAAAGGATCCTCATTTGCATAGCCTCTTAAACCTACGCCCTCTTTTAAATGTTCCATATTATTGATATGATTCATCCAATTTTGATCAATAACTCTTAATGAAATTGCTTTTTCAAATTCATTTACTAAATCCCATGGCAACTCATTAATCTTTTTTTCGTATTCATAATTTATATTTTCAAATACTAAATCACTTATTTCATTTATTTCCTTATTTTCTATATCTTTTAATTTTATTTTTTTGTTTTTTAATAAATCTTTATTTAAATAATCTAATAATTTTTCATATTTGTTTTCTTCAGTGTTATTAAGATAATTCAAAATTAAATTATAAATGTATTTTTTTATCATATCAAGTACATTTTCATGTATTGATTCTTGATCAAGAATTTCATTTCTCTTCCTATAAATAATTTCTCTATGTTCGTTCATAACATTATCGTATTGTAATAAATGTTTACGAATATCATAATTATTTCCTTCTACTCTTTTTTGAGCACTTTCAATAGAACTTGTAAATATTTTACTTCTTATTGCTCTATCATCAAAACCAGCTGTTTGCATAAGAGTTTTAATTCTATCAGTTCCAAACCTTATCATTAGCTCATCTTCTAATGAAACAAAAAATTGTGAAACACCAGGATCTCCTTGTCTTCCTGAACGACCTCTCAATTGATTATCAATACGTCTTGATTCGTGTCTTTCTGTTCCTATTACACACAAACCACCTAATTCTTTAACACCTTTCCCCAATTTAATATCTGTTCCTCTACCTGCCATATTTGTAGCAATTGTAACTGATCCTTTTTCTCCTGCTTTTGCTATTATTTCTGCTTCTCTAGCATGATTTTTTGCATTTAAAACCTCATGTTTAATACCCTTTTTGGTTAAAAGCCTGCTTACTAATTCACTTGTCTCTATAGCTATTGTACCAACTAATATCGGTTGTCCTGTTTTATGTCTTTCAATTATTTCATTTATGATTGCATTAAATTTTGCGTTTTTTGTTGCATATACTAAATCCGCTAAATCTTCTCTAATAACATCCTTATTTGTTGGAATTTCAATAACATACATATTATAAATATTTCTAAATTCTTCTTCCTCTGTTTTTGCAGTTCCTGTCATACCTGACAACTTGTCATACATTCTAAATAAATTTTGGAAAGTTATAGTTGCTAATGTTTTTGTTTCTTCCTGAATTTTTACTCCTTCTTTTGCCTCAATAGCTTGATGTAAACCTTCAGAAAATGCTCTACCTTTCATTAATCTTCCTGTAAACTGATCTACAATTACGATTTCATTATCTTGAACAACATAATCAACATCTTTTTGCATGCCATAATTTGCTTTTAATGATTGATTTATATGATGAACTAATGCTGAATTTTCTAAATCATATAAATTTTCTAATTTAAAATATTCACATGCTTTATCACTACCATTGTCTGTTAAACTTACAGATTTTGTTTTTTCATCAATTGTATAATCTTTTTCTTTTTTTAATGTTTTAACAAATAAATCGGCACTTGTATAAAGATTTTTAGATTGCATATGTCCACCAGATATAATTAATGGTGTTCTAGCCTCGTCAATCAAAATTGAATCTACTTCATCTAAAATAGCAAAACTTAATTTTCTTTGAACTCTATTTTCTTTTTTTACAACCATATTATCTCTTAAATAATCAAAACCCAATTCATTATTAGTTGTATATAATATGTCTTTTTCATATTCTTTTCTTTTTTCGCTTGGTGTTAATTCTCTTAAATTAACTCCCACAGAAATTCCTAAAAAGTCAAATATTTTGCCCATCCACTCAGCATTTCTTACTGTTAAATACTCATTTACAGTTATTACATGAACTCCTTTTCCTTCTAAAGCATTTAAATAAGCTGGAAGAACAGTTGTTAAAGTTTTACCTTCACCTGTTTTCATCTCAGCTATATTGCCATAATGAATTGCTATTCCACCTAGTAATTGTACATAAAATGGTTTTTCACCAATTGTTCTACTGGCTGCTTCTCTTGCAGTTGCAAATGCTTCAACTAAAATATCATCTAATGTTTCTCCATTTAATAGTCTTTTTTTAAATTCATTTGTTTTACTTTTTAATTCATCATCACTTAATTTGGAATAGATATCTTCCAAATTCATTATTTCATCAGCAAGTGTTCTAAATCTTTTTAATTCTTTATATTCATGATCAAATAATTTTTTTAATATATTCATTTTTTCACCTCATATATAATTGTATCAAAAAAAACAAAATATATAAATATTTAAGGTAACTTTATAAAAAAAAAAATATATAACAATTTAAATTAAAAACAATTATGTTATTAATTGCTTTTAATAATATTGTATTTTTATTTTATTAAAAAAAGTATACACATTTTTGTGCATACTATTTTAAATTTTATACTTTAAATATTTTTTATTTTGTCTCAATTAAACCATAATTATTATCTTTTCTTTTGTATAAAATGCAAACACAATTTGTATCTCTATCTTTATATATAAAGAAGTCATGTCCTAACATTTCCATTTGAAGTATAGCTTCTTCTTCATCCATTGGTTTTGTATTTAACTCTTTTCTTCTAACCACTTTACTTTCTTCTTCACTTGGAATGTCTTCAAAAACTAAATTCATTTTTTTTGCTGCATTTTTTTCAATTTTATTAATTTTTGTTTTGTTCTTTCTTATTTGTCTTTCAATTTTATCAGCAACTTTATCAATTGCAGCATATAAATCTTCAGCTGACTCTTCATTTCTTATTGTAAAATTACTAGTTGGAATTGTTACTTCTATAGTTTGCTCATAACCTTTTACCTTTATAAGCACATTTGATGAAATTTCTTCAGGCTTTTCAAAATATTTATTTAATTTATTTAATTTTTCTATAATATATTCTTTAATAGAATCTGTAACTAATATTTTGTCGCCTCGTATATTATATTTCATAATCTATCCCTCCTATTTAAATTATACCACAAGATAAAAAAAAAAACTACTTAAATTGTAGTTTCAATAACGGACGTAGATTTTCATTTGGAATTCCGCTTTTTTTAAAAAACGGAATTAAGTTTGTTTA
>CALVIA010000098.1 GCA_944329255.1 uncultured Bacilli bacterium | reverse complement strand
AAAAAAATTAAATATTAATAAAAATAAATTTTATTTTATAAATGATTTAGTTTATGATAATGAAAATGATAATAGTAATATTTTATATTTTGAATTTAATAAATATAAATTTCTTTTTATGGGTGATAGTAGTAAAATAGTTGAAAATGATGTTTTAAATAAGTATGATTTGAACAATATAGATGTTTTAAAAGTTGGACATCATGGAAGTAAAACGAGTAGTGGTAAAGAGTTTATAGATGAAATAAATCCAAAATATTCTATCATTAGTGTTGGAAAGAATAATAGATATGGACATCCGAATAAAGAAGTACTAAATAATTTAGAACAATCTAAAATATATAGAACAGATCAAGATGGAAGTATTATGTTTAAATTTAAAAATAATAAATTAAAAATTGAAACTTGTAGTCCGTAGAAAGGAGTTGTTTATGAATTATTATAATGAAATAAAAAATAAAATAATAGATAATGAAGTATATTCAAAAATAAAAGACTATTCAAAAGAAAGACACAAAGTTATAACATATTTTGAAATAGGTAAATTACTAACTGAAGCAGGCGGAAAATATGGCGATAATATAATTGAAGAATACTCTAAAAAATTAGTTATTGAAGTTGGTAAAAAATATAATAGAAGAACCTTATTTAGAATGAAACAATTTTATAATTTGTTTAGTAATGAAAAAGTGTCCACATTGTGGACACAATTAACATGGAGTCATATTAGATTGCTATTTAACTTAGATTATGATTCTATAAATTATTATATTCAAATTGTTACGAACAATCATATTTCAGTTAGAGAATTAGAATATAAATTAAAATTTAATGAATTTGAAAGATTGCCTCTTGCAACTAGAGATAAATTAACTAAAGAAGAAATTGCAGAAATAAAAGACATAGTACCTAATCCTATATTTATAAAGAATAATTATAAATATAAAATAATATCTGAAAAAGTTCTACAAAAATTAATACTTGAAGATATTCCAACTTTTCTTAAAGAACTTGGTAATGGTTTTACTTTTATTGATAACGAATTTAAAATTAAGTTAGATGATAGATATAATTACATTGATTTACTTCTTTATAATATCAAATATAAATGTTATGTTGTTGTAGAATTGAAGATAACTGAACTCAAGAAAGAACACACAGGTCAGATTATGACATATATGAATTATATAGATAAAAATATTAAAACTATAGAAGAAAATAAAACTGTAGGAATAATAATTTGCAAACAGGATAATAAGTATGTAATAAAATATTGTTCTGATGATAGGATAATAGCAAGAGAATATGAATTAGTGTGATACGTTTTATAAAATTATATATATAATTATAATAGGAGGACGTAGTTATGAGTAAGAAAAAAAATAAAAGTATTGTAGAAACAAAAGAAGATAAAGCAATTAGTACTTAGATACCTATTGGTGTTATGATAGGAACTGTAGTTGGTTGTATACTTTCTTTCAAGTATGATGATATGATGTTTATAGGATATGGGTCTGTTGGAGGTCTATTACTGGGAACTATAGTCGGAAGCATTTTATCAGAAGGAGATATAAAAATAGAATTTAAAAAATCAAAAAGAAAGACAAAAAAGAAATAAGAAATAACAGAATTATCAATTTGATAGTTCTTTTTTTATGAAAACAAAGAATTTCATTCGACTTACTAATTGACAATCAGCACACGGAGATTTTGACCATATGGGAGAAAGTTTTAATTTAATTGATAATTTTAAAATTGATAATGTAATATTCAATAAAGGTAGTTATAATGATTTAGAAAAAAAATTAAATATTAATAAAAATAAATTTTATTTTATAAATGATTTAGTTTATGATAATGAAAATGATAATAGTAATATTTTGTATTTTGAATTTAATAAATATAAATTTCTTTTTATGGGTGATAGTAGTAAAATAGTTGAAAATAATATTTTAAATAAGTATGATTTAGACAATATAGATGTTTTAAAAGTTGGACTTCATGGAAGTAATACATCTTCTTGTAAAGAATTTATTGAAAAAATTAATCCAAAATATTCTGTAATAAGTGTAGGTTTAAAGAATAGATATAATCATCCTAATAAAGATGTTTTAGATAATTTAAAAAATAGTTATGTATTAAGAACTGATGTTAATGGAAGTATTATGTTTGAAATAAAAAATAATAGTTTAAGAGTAGATAAAATTAAATAAACTCCCCCCCAATTGGCAAAACCTATGGGGGGGGGGTATAATATACTCATGATAATAAAATAGGGAGTGAGTATATAATGAAAAATAAAAAAGCATTTACATTAGTAGAACTTTTGGCTGTAATAGTAATATTAGCAGTAATATTAGTAATAGCAATACCACAAGTATTAGATGTAATAGATACTACAAAAGTGGGAAGTTTAGAATCATCTGCAAAATTAATAGCTAGTACTGCAGAAAAGAAATATGCAGAATTTTTAGCATTAGGAAAAGATACAAGTACAATAAAATGTAAAGATGTATCAAAATTAAATGATAAAGATTATGGAACGTGTACAATTAAATTTGATGAGAATGGAAAAGCTACAGTTTCAATAAAAGGGAAAGAAAATGGTAAATTTGAAGGATTAAAATTGAAGGAACTAAAGATAATATGGTATGTGCAGATATACCAGTAGTTAATTGTTCATTTACACCAAGTGATGAGGATTTGGCTAAAGTATATACAGTAAAAGATTATGATGCATGTATGACATTTTTTAAATCAACTGTATCATCAGATTCTGAAATTACAGAAGAAGCTTTAGAAATTATGGATAGTATATGTAAAGGCAATGGAATGCCGGGATATGGGCTTACTACAAGTGTATATTTTGAACAATTAATATTAGGTGAAATGGTAACAGAACAAGAATTAATAGATTTAAATGTAATAAATGCAGAAAAGTCAACAGATTTGAAACCAGGAATTGAGTATGTAAATGGACAATATACCTATAGATATAGACAAGAATATGGAAGAGACGATTGGTATACAACTGGTATAAATGGATGGGGAGTAACTCTAACGGATAAAGAATCAACTGAGGATATAACAAGTGAAGTATGTACATATATAAATGGGAAACCAATTGTATCAATGTCTGGTATGTTTTATCAAAGTAAAGCTGAAACTATTGATTTTAGTAATTTTAACACAAGCAATGTAACAAATATGAGCTATATGTTTTATCAAAGTAAAGCAACAAATCTAGATTTAAGTAGTTTTAATACAAGTAAAGTAACAAATATGAGTGCTATGTTTGCAGGAAGTGCAGCAACAAATCTAGATTTAAGTAGTTTTGATACAAGTAAAGTAACAGATATGAGTTCTATGTTTGGGGGAAGTGCAGCAACAAGTCTAGATTTAAGTAGTTTTGTTACAAGTAAAGTAACAGATATGGGAAGTATGTTTTCTAATAGTAAAGCAACAAATCTAGATTTAAGTAGTTTTGATACAAGTAAAGTAACAGATATGAGTTCTATGTTTGGGGGAAGTGCAG
>CALVIA010000097.1 GCA_944329255.1 uncultured Bacilli bacterium | reverse complement strand
TTTTGGTATAATAAGTGTAATATTTTTATATGTCTTTTTCAATGTCATCTTGTTGCACTTCAGAAAAAAATTTTCCTGTTATATTTATAATTGTTATTATGTATAAATAAGTGTTATAATATAGAAGATGAGGTAAAATATGAGATTGAGAAATATAAAAAACAAAAAAGAAATAATAGAAAACAGCAAATATATAATATTAAATCCAAAAGAATATAAAGGGAAATGGAATGATTTATTTGGAAATAATAATCCAATATATATTGAAATAGGAATGGGTAAAGGAAAGTTTATAATTGAAAATGCAATGAAATATAAAAATATAAATTTTATTGGTATAGAAAAATATGATACTGTTATTGCAAAAGCATTAAAAAAAGTTGAAAATTATAAAATGGAAAATTTAAAATTAATAAGAATAGATGCAAAAGAATTAAATGATGTTTTTAATAAGGAGATAGATTTAATTTATTTAAATTTTTCAGATCCATGGCCTAAAGAGAGACATCAAAAAAGAAGATTAACTCATAAAAACTTTTTAAAAATTTATGATGAACTTTTTAGAATAGATAAATGTATAATTTTAAAAACTGATAATAAATCATTATTTGAATATTCTGTTTGTTCTTTTAGTAACTATGGATATACTATAAAAAATATAAATGTAGATTTACATAATAGTGATGAAAATGATATTATAACTACGGAATATGAAGATAAATTTGTTAATAATGGAAATATTATTTATAAAGTTATGTGTATAAAAAACGAGGTGTAATGTAATATGGGAGATATTGGTGCATTAAGAGCAAAAATTGTTTTAGCGCAACGAGAAATAGAAGATTGTAAAAAGGCAATTAATCAAATTGGATCAATAAGATTATCTTTAATAAATGTTTCTTCGTCTTTAGGATGTGTTGCTGATTCATTAGAAAGAGGAATTATAATTGATGGAGAGCCATTAGGCGTTGAAATAATATCAAAAAGGAAACAAAATATAGATTCGTTTAATAATAATCTTTATAATTCAATTAATGAATTAAATAAGAAAATAGCTCAATTGAAAGAATCAATTGTTGGTTGGCAAAATCAAATAGCTTATTTAATAGAGTTACAAAGAAAAGCTGAAGAAGCAAATGCTAAAAAAAAATAATATAAGGTATTATAAATAATATAAAAGGAGTAATATATGGAAAATGAGTTTACTTTTAATCCAGAAGGGATGGATGATGCTATACATTGTGCTAAAAAGGCACAAGCCAATAATATAAATGAAAGTCAAATAGATGATTTATTTAATCAATTATCTAAAATAAAAGATTTAACATTTTCTAAAATATTAATTACTAAAGGAGAATCCTTAAAAGAAGAATTATTACAAATAGAAAATTTACCAATTAATCTTGAATTAATTAAGGAATATGCAAAAAGTGGTGAATTAAGTTTTTCTTTGGGAAATAATTATGGTTATAATAGAAAAATGGGAATGTTATATGACCAAACAAAGTATGATCATATCAAATATGGTTCAGGGACTTTGTCATCAGATGGTTGTGGTTTTTTTTCGCTATTATCTTCTATTACTTCAGTAACAGGATATTATTTTGATGATACGGAAATTGAACAATTGGCAAATATTGCCAATGAACCAATTGGATTAAGTAATGAACAAAGAATGGAATATTTAGCTGATAAATTAGGAGATAGATTTGGATTTACATATACTAAGGGGCCAGTTAATGAAATAACTCAAGAATTAAAAGATGGAAATGTAATTATTGCATATACACCTAATAGTACAAGTAATAGTGGACATTTTGTTGCGATAACTGATTTATTAGAAAGTGGAAATGTTGTTGTAAATGATTCTGATGGGTGGGCTTATAAATCAGATCAAAAATTTAGAGATTGTATTGATAATACGGGATTTGTAATAGGATCAAGTTTATTACATATTACTCCAAAGGGAGTTGACACTAATGGAGATGGAAAAGATGATGATGTATGGATTTTAGATTTTGGAAGTAAAAAAAATTCATATAATAATGTGGCTTCTAATTTATTTAATTTTAGTTTAAAAAATAATAATTCAATCAATAATGTTCCTAATTATTTTCAAACTGATTATTCTAATTCGTACTATGGAAATTATAAAATTAGTACAAATGGTTGTGGTATTGTTTCATTAGCAATGGTAGCATCATTTTATTTAGGAAAAGATATAGACATACCTAGTTTGGCCAGTGAATATGCAAGGTTTTCAGGACCAGAGGGATCCAGTTGGAATTTATTTGGAGAAAGTGCCAAAAATTTAAATTTACCACTCGAAAAAGAAGTGTATTATAGTAATGAAGAATCGTTGAAGGAAGTTGTTGAATCTTTGGAAAGAGGATGCGTTGTAATTGCTAATGCTAAGTCAAATAGTATCTTTACTGATGGAGGGCATTTTATAGTTTTAACTGGAATAACTGAAGATGGAAAAATAACTGTTAATGATCCTAACAAGTACAATTACAAGGAATATAATGAATGGGCTGATGATAGATTAACTAATGGATTCCAAAATGGTTTTTCACAAGAAGAATTTAAATATGGTAAGGTAAACAAATTTTGGATTTATTCTCCAAAAGAAAATAATTTGCAACAATCAAATGATAAAACTGTTAATTTATCTTTTGCCGGAAAGTTTGATAGTGATGCTTTTGTAGAAAATCTATTTAAATCAAATGAATATGTTGATGAAATAAAAAAGAATAACGAAAAAGAATTGTCTGAAAAAATTGAAGATATTAATAATATGAGTTCAAGTAGCACAAACTCAAGTAGTACAAACTCAAGTAGCACAAACTCAAGTAGTACAAACTCAAGTAGTACAAACTCAAGTGACACAAACTCAAGTAGCACAAACTCAAGTAGCACAAACTCAAGTAGTACAAACTCAAGTGACACAAACTCAAGTAGCATAAACTCAAGTAGCACAAACTCAAGTAGCACAAACTCAAGTAGCATAAACTCAAGTAGCACAAACTCAAGTAGCACAAACTCAAGTAGCATAAACTCAAGCGATATTGGATTAAATATTTTTCCAGAAAATAAGTTTTCTAATGTGATTCCCAATTTAAATTCAGGAAAACTGTTTGATATGGAAATAAGTAATAGTAGTGTGTCTTATAATATTTTAAATATGGATGAAAGTGTTTATAATAATTATATTAATAAATTAAGCGAAAGTGGTTATGTTTTAAATGAAAATGGATTATGGTGTAAAGAAAATTATGAATTACAATTAATATTTGATAAAAATAAAAATATTTTATTTATGTCTTTAAATTTAATTGATAAAAATAATTAATAATTTATTTAAAAATTATTAAAAAGGCTATTTTAATTTATCAAAAAATGTTATACTAATATGGGAGGAAAAATGAAAAGGATTTTAGTTTTATTGATGTTTTTATCTTTTTTAACTGGTTGTAATAAGTTAAATATAGATTTAAATGATTATGATTTAATATTTAATACTTTTTTGAAAGAAGAAACGTCATT
>CALVIA010000096.1 GCA_944329255.1 uncultured Bacilli bacterium | reverse complement strand
AATAGAAGATAAAATATATGAATATAAAAAAGAAATAAGTGATATAAATTACACATATATTAGTGAAGAAAGTGGTATATTAGATTTAAAATATGATGATGATAGTACAATGAAATTAGATATACAATTTGATTTAGATAACTATGGATTTATGTTTAAATAAGATTTTTATACATTTTTATAATAAGTTAAAACGAAGGTAGGAATTATATTATGAAAAAAATATTACTTATTATTTTTATTATTTGTATGGTATTTATAATATTTATATCTTTTTTCTTTATTTTTAGCAAAGAAAAGGATATAAATAATTTAGCTTATTTTGATGCTATTGATTTAAAAACAAATATTAAAGATACAAATTTAAATAATAAAATTGATATTTCTAAATATGAAGATAAGATAATTAAAGATAATTTATATTCAGTTGAATATACTTTTTTCGATGAAAACAAAAGTTTAAAAGGATTAATTTATATTGGAGAAAATAAAAATTTATATATTAAGGATGACATAACTAATGTATCAAAAAATATTTCTTCAATAAATTTTAAAACTATGTATACTAAAGATATTGAATATGATAGTGGTATATATGTATATTTAATTTCAGAAGATAATGATTTGTATAGTTTAAGTTTTGTTTCAACTAATTTAGAAGAATTAAAAGTAAATAAAATTAATTTGGATTATAAGGTTTTAAATTTTGTTGATGTTAATTTTGATTATGATATAACAGGACCATTTAATTCTTTGTTCGTATTAGCGGATGATGGAAATATTTATGATGTTTCTAGCAATATTATTTATAGTGAAAATATAAAATCTTTATATTATGATTTATATGTTTTAAATAACAATATAATGACAAATAAATATGGAGATATTTTAATGAACAAAACTAAAGAGTATTATAAAATTAAAAATATATTTGAAACTTATGAAGATAATTATTTTAGTGGTAAAAATACTAAAATAATAATAACAGAAGATAATAAATTATTATATTTTGATAGTATGTTTCTAAAAATAAATGAGTATAGTTTGAATGTAAAAAAAGTTGATTTTGATACATATTATCCATATGTAAAAGGTAATTTAAAAATTATTTTTCAAGATGATAGTTTTGTAGAGTTTAAAGCATCTTGTAATCAATTTTTTTGCATTAATGATTTTGTAGAATAATACAATTTATTTTTTTGAATTATTGTTTAAAATATATATTATTACAATTATATAAATTAAATAATGAATAAGAAACTAATATTATTGCACAATAAAAATGTGTTTTAAAATTATATTATATAAAAGTTGATAAAATATATTTGTTAAAAAGAATAATAATTAAATATTTTTAGATAAATTTGATATTATAAAAATAGTATAGAAATTTAAAGAAAAAATATAACAGAGTAGGAATTTATTCCTACTTTTTTATAATTGTGATATAATTATATTGGTGATTTTTATATGAAAATATTAGTACAACCTGTATCAAAAAAAAATATGTATCAATTAGATGATAAAGATATAGACGGATTTATAATCGGATTAAAAAATTTTTCTATATTTCAAAATTTAAAATTAGATATTAATGAAATAAAAAAACTAAATTTAAAAAAAAAATTATATATTTCAATTAATAAATTAGTACATAATGATGAATTAGATTTGTTAAAGAAATATTTAATTGAATTATCAAAACTAAATATAAAAGGAATTTTATTTGAAGATATATCTATTTATAACATAAATAATAATTTAAAATTGAATCTTAATTTAATATGGAATCAAAATCATTTACCAACTAATAGTTACACATGTAATTATTGGAAAGAAAAAGGATGTAATGGAGCGCTATTAAGCACCGAATTGATGATTAATGATTTTATAAAAATAAAAAGAGATACAGGCATGATTATCATGGTATATATTTATGGCTATATACCTATATTTGAGTCTTCAAGAGAATTAATTACAAATTACAAACTACACATAAAAAATAATAATATTGATAGTTTTAATTATTTATATGAAAAAGAAAGAAATAAATTTTATCCTATATATGAAGAAAACAATAATACATTTATATGTGAAGAAATTTTAAATGGTATTAATTATATAAACGAGTTAAAAAAAAATAATATTGATTATATAGTTTTAAACGGATTATTACATACTGAAAACTCATTTAATATTATTGTTGATAAATATATATATGCTTTAAAAAATAATATAATATACAATGAAAACAATTTCAGTGGTTTTTTGTTTAAAGAAAGTATTTATAAGGTGAAAGAATGAAAAAAATAGAATTATTATCACCTGCAGGTGATTTAGAAAAAGTAAAATGGGCATTTTTGTATGGAGCAGATGCAGTATATTTAGGTGGTAGAAACTATAGCTTAAGAGCAAATGCAAAAAATTTATCTATAGAAGAAATAAAAGAAGCATGTGATTTTGCCCATAATATAAACAAAAAAATATATGTAACAGTAAATATTGTTTTTCATAATGAAGATGTAGATGGATTAAAAGAATATTTAATTAAATTAAATGAGATAGGTGTCGATGCAATAATTTTGTCGGACCCATTAGTTTTAGAATTATGTAAAGAAGTTATTCCAAAAATGGAAATTCATATAAGTACACAACAAAGTACATTAAATTATGAAGCATGTAATTTTTGGTATGAACAAGGTGCAAAAAGAGTTGTACTTGCAAGAGAATGTAGCAAAAAAGATATGATTTCAATTATAAATAATAGTAAAATAGATTTAGAAGTGTTTATACATGGAGCAATGTGTGTTGGATATAGTGGAAGATGTGTTTTATCTAATTATTTTACTAATAGAGATTCAAATAGAGGCGGCTGTAGTCAAATATGTAGATGGAATTTTGAATTATATGATAATAAAAAAGAAAAAATTTCTAATTCAGATGATTTTGCAATAACAGTTAAAGATTTGTCAATGATTCCTTATATTGGAGAGTTAATTGATATGGGAATTACAAGTTTAAAGATAGAAGGAAGAATGAGGTCAATTTATTATATTTCAACAGTACTTCATATTTATAGACAAGCTATAGATGAATATTATAAATATGGAAAAATAAATAATATTGAAGAAAAAATATACACTTTAAATAAATGTGCTAATAGAGAGAGTGTTCCACAATTTTATTTAAATAAACCAAGTGTAAATGAACAGTATTATTTACAAAGAGATGAAACATCAAATAAAGATTTTTTGGGAATTGTAATAGATTATGATGAAAAAAATAAAGAAATTATATTAGAACAAAGAAATTATTTTGAGGTTGGAGATTCAATTACAATTTTTGGGCCTAATATCGAAGATTTTGATATAAAAATAAAATACATTAAAGATGTTAATAATGAAAAAATTGATGTAGCAAGGCATCCATTAGAAATAATAAAAATTCCATGTGAAAAAAAAGTTTTCAAATATGATATTATAAGAAAAAAATTTAATTAATTAATTCAATAAATTTGAATTAATTTTTTTATTTTATAACAAAATATTAAAATTTAAATTTAATACTAAAAATGAATATTTATTTTTATAATATTTTATATTTATATTGAAAAAAATTAATAAAAATGATAAACTTAATTTATAAAATAAAGGAGGATATATGGATAATAATTTTAACA
>CALVIA010000095.1 GCA_944329255.1 uncultured Bacilli bacterium | reverse complement strand
AAAATACAGAAGTATTAAATATAATAAATTATAAAAATAAAAAGATATTAATAGTAGATGATAATAAACTAAATATAAAAGTAGCAAAAAAAGCATTAAATGATTTTAACTTTGAATTAGACGAAGCAATAGATGGAAACGAGTGTTTAAACAAGGTAAAAGAAAAAGAATATGATTTAATATTAATGGATATAATGATGCCAAATATGGGAGGAGAAGAAACATTACAAAAGTTAAAAGAAAATCCATCATTTAAAACACCAGTAATAGCGTTAACAGCAGATGCAATAAGTGGAGCAAAGGAAAAATATATGAGTGAGGGATTTGTTGATTATATAGCAAAACCGTTTAGTAGAGATCAAATAAAAGAAAAAATTGATAAAATATTTGAAAAAAGATAAATTTCAAAAGTTATACGAGGGATAAAATGAGATATATAGATAAAATAAAATTAAAGTATAAAAATACAAAGAAAAAATCTTTACTTGTATATTTAATTTTAAGATTTTTAGTTATAATATGTATGATATTAGAAATAATAAGAGGAGATTTAAATAATGCATTTTTATGTTTATTATCGCTATTATTATTTACAATACCAACTATTATTGAAGATAAATTTAAAATAGGTATTCCATCATTATTAGAATCAATAATATATTTTTTTATATTTTCAGCTGAAATTTTAGGGGAAATTAATAATTTTTATGGAAACATTCCATATTGGGATACAATATTACATACATTAAATGGATTTTTAGCAGCAGGTGTTGGTTTCTCTTTAGTTGATATATTAAATAAAAGTAGTAAAAATATTAAATTATCACCTATATATGTAGCAATAGTTGCATTTTGTTTTTCTATGACAATAGGTGTTTTATGGGAATTTTTTGAATATAGTATGGATAGATATTTTAAATTTGATACGCAAAAAGATAGGATAGTTACAACTATTTCAAGTGTAATGTTGGATGAAAATAATGATAATAATGCTATTATTATAGATAATATAAAAGAAACACATATAATAACTGATGATGAAACAATAATTATTGAAAATGGATATTTAGATATAGGAATAAATGATACAATGAAAGATTTAATTGTAAACTTTATTGGTGCAGTATGTTTTAGTACAATCGGATATTTATATGTTAAAAATAGAGATAAATTTAAGTTTGCAACTAATTTTATTCCGTATAAAGAAAAAGGAGAATAACTAATATGAAAGACGCTTATAAATTTACAATTGATGAAATAATAAATAAATTAGATACTTCCTTAAATGGAATAAAAAATAATAAAATAAAACATTTACAAAACAAATATGGGAAAAATCAGTTAATTGAAAAAAAGAAAAAAACAAAATTTGAAATATTTATATCACAATTTAAAAATATAATGATTATTTTATTATTAGTTGTAGGAATATTATCATTAATATATTCCATAATTAATAAAAGTGATTACTTAGAACCAATTGTAATACTTGGAACAACAATTTTAAATTGTTTTATGGGGTTTTTACAAGAATCAAAAGCAGAAGACGCTATTGGAAAATTAAAAAAATATGAGTCAAATTATGTAACTGTTAAAAGAAATAACAAATATAAAGATATAAATTCAAAAAATTTAGTAGTTGGAGATTATATTATTTTAGAGTCAGGTGATAAAATTCCTGCAGATGCAAGAATAGTAAAAAGTTATTCTGCAAAAGTAGATGAATCCATTTTAACTGGAGAAAGCGATACTGTTTCAAAAAATAGCGATGTAATTAATAAAGAAGTCTTATTATCAGAAAGAAAAAATATGATTTATTCAGGAACAGTTTTAGTTTCAGGAAAAATAGAAGCAATAGTAACAGCTATTGGAATGGAAACAGAATTAGGTAAAATAGCATCATATATGGATGATGATGAAGAACCTTTGACACCGCTTCAAAAGAAAGTAGAAAAAGTAAGTAAATTTATTTTATTAGTTGCAACTATATTAATTATATTTGTTTTAATTTATAGTATTATTAACAATTATGATATATTAACTATATGTATGTTATGTATTTCTATGATAGTTGCAAGTGTTCCAGAGTGCCTTCCAATTGCTATTACTGCTACATTATCTATTGGTGTTAATGAAATGGCAAAGAAAAAATCAATTGTTAGAAATTTAGCAGCAATAGAAACTTTAGGTGCAACAGAAGTTATTTGTACTGATAAAACTGGAACATTAACAAAAAACAAAATGGAAGTAGATAAAATTTATGAATCATTTAAGGAAATTACCAAGGTAGAAGGAATATTTAGTGATATTATATTATATTGTAATTCATCAATGTTAGACGAAAACAATGAATACATTGGAGATTCAGTAGATGTTGCACTAAAAAATTATATAAATTCAAAAGAAAAATATAAAAAAATAAGTGAAATTCCATTTGATTCTAATAGAAAATTAATGAGTTATATATATGAAAATGATAATAAAATAATGATGTATACAAAAGGTAGTTTTGAATCAATTATTGATAAATGTAATAAAATAATTATTAATAAAAAAATATTAAATCTATCTGATGAATCAATTCAAAAATATAAAAAAATAGAAAATGAAATGGCCTCTAATGCATTAAAAGTAATTGCATTTGCTTATAAAGAGACTTCTATAAAAGAAGATTATTCAAAAGATGAGAATGATTTAATATTTGTTGGTTTAATTGGTTTAAAAGATCCGTTAAGAGATAATATATCTTCATCAATAAAAGAATGTTTAGATGCTGGAATAAGGCCAATTATGTTAACTGGTGATAATATAAAAACAGCATATAGTATAGCAAAAGAAATTGGAATATGTAATGATGAAAGTGAATGTATTAATGCAACATTACTAAATGACATTGATGAAAAAACTCTTATTAAACAAATAAAAAAATATTCTGTTTTTTCAAGAGTTAGTCCTGAAAACAAACTACAAATAGTAAAATGTATTCAAAAAATGGGTAAAGTAGTAGCTATGACTGGAGATGGAGTAAATGATGCTCCAGCAATAAAACTTGCAAATGTTGGAATAGGAATGGGAAAAAGCGGAACAGATGTAACAAAAGATACATCTGATATCATTCTTTTAGATGATAGTTTTAATACAATAGTTGTAGCAGTAGAAGAAGGAAGAAGAATATATGATAATGTTATAACAAACATACTTTATAATTTATCTAGTAATTTTACAGAAATAGCAATTATCTTATTTGGAATGTTAACCGGAAATACAATTATTTCAGCAATACATGTTTTGTATATTGACTTAGTAGCAGATACTATACCATCAATTACTTTAGCATTTGAAAAAGGCTCAAAAAATATAATGAAAAGAAAACCAAATGGAATAAATAAAAAAATATTTACAAAATTCTTTTCAGCATTTTTAATAAGTTCTGTAATATTAGAAACATTAATAAGTCTATACATATATTTTCATTATTTAAGTTATGGAAAAGAAATAGCACAAACATTAGCTTTATTAAGTATTATTATAAATGAGTTTGTATTTGCATATAATTGTAGAAGTTTAAAAGAACAAATACATAAAAGAGGATTATTTAGTAATAAGTATCTTAATTTAGGCATTTTAATATTATTTTTGATACAAATATGTGTATTCTTTACTCCAATTGGTAAATTATTTGGATTAAAAATAATTACTATATCTCAACTATTATACGTTGTTGTAATAAATTTAATTTCATATATAATTATTGAATTATTAAAACCTATTATCGTAAAATTATTTAAAGATGAATAAAAT
>CALVIA010000094.1 GCA_944329255.1 uncultured Bacilli bacterium | reverse complement strand
CCATTGTGCTATGATGGTTCAATACTTCCTGAGATAGAAGAATTACATTACAAACAAAAAATCACAAAAAGAAACGAATGGATAATCGATCACAGTGACATTCTTGTTTGTCACATAGAAGAAACCTACAAAAGCGGAGCCTATCGCACACTAAAGTATGCTAAAAAGCAAAACAAACCAATAATTTATATCTAACAAAAAAGAAGACTTTAATCAGTCTTCTTTTGTTTCTTCTGTAATAGTTCCTTCTTTAATATGATATTGCTTATTGTTGCTTTTGCAATAATTGATAACTAAATTTGCCATCTCATTAAAAAACTTTTTATAATCCTTATATTGAGATACTTTAGCATTATAATTTAATCTTCCAAATATGATTTTATCTACAAAGCTTATTTCATTTAAAATATCAGATAAATTTTGTTCTATAAAGTTAGGGGTAGGATATGGTTCTATACTAACCCAAGTTTTACAATTTTTGTCATGTAAATATCTCAATGCATTAATCCTATCTTTATAAGGAGCTGACCCCGATTCTATTTCTTTTCTAAAATCTTCATTTAATGAAATAAGTGTTATACCATACTCATTTTCTTTTGAAAGTTCTGCCAATTCTTTTGGTAAAATTCCTTTTGTTAATGCAGTGCATTTTATTCCATTGTTATTTAATTTTTTAATACATTTTATACTCATATCTGATATTTCAGGATAATTATACATAAATGGGTCTGTTGTAAAACATAGTTGAACAGATTGTATTTTTGATTTATACTTCGGAATTTCTTTATCTAATAATTCTAAAGCATTTGAAACAAGTTTCGGAGAACACCAATCTTCGTATGTTTTAGCTTTTCCAAATCTCTTTGCCATCATCATCGCATAGCAAGGATACTTACAACCATGCGAGCAACCCTCAGCTATATTTATCGTATAATCGCCATACTCTACACCAGTTTTGTATAATAACGTTTTTCTTTTGATAGTTTTCATAATTTATTCCTTAATTAATTTTATATAAATCTTTTTTATAATTTGATTTATTTGCAGTTCTATTTAACTTTTGAATTTCACCAGTAGCAATTGAAGGTTTAATTAGCTCATTAACTATATGTGTAGATTTTAACATACTAATTGGTAAAATTATATCACAAATATCTTCATAACTCAAAATTTTATCCTTATAATTCAATTTTAAATAATTTTTTGCTTCATTAACATATCCCTTTAGTCGTTCTTGAATATCGTCTTTTTCTGAAAACAATGACATCTGAATATTGTTATTGTTTTCTTGTTTATGATTTCTATGAAATAAAGAACCTTTAAATGTATCCCACAATGCATTTTTTAATTCATCCAATCCTTTTGGACTTGGTGTTAAAAACATAATTTGATATAGTTCAACATTGGTTGAAATTCTAAATTCATATTGAAATGTATATTTCATTCTATTAACTTTCAATTGTGAAGTAATATAATCAACTAATTCTTCTTTTGTGTTTATATCAACCTTATCATCATCTATGGCTGCTTTGATGCCTTTATCCATTTTGTTTCTAACAAAATCACTTGTGAACACATTAAAAATTATTTCGCAGTAATATTTTTCTGCAAATCGTCTTAAAGTTGGAATATGAACAGTTCTGAAATCATAAGGGTCTACATACAATAAGGTTGCATTAGGATATGTAAATAAATTATCGTTTGTAGTTAGTATATTTAGGTAATCATTTACATCATTATTGTTTTTATATAATACAATATTGTTAGGAAGCCTATCACCAAATACAATTTCTACAAGTTTAGTAAATACATTTAATCTGTCTTGTGAAACATCATTAATGTATAAGCTATATTTTTTTTGGGGATATTGATAAGCATAGTTTTTAAATAACTCTAAAACCTTAAAAGCCGTGCAAAAATCGCCATCCGAATAAATACCTGCATTACACATACTATCAATAAAATTTAAGTTAGAACAAAATTTTGCATTTGATAAAACCCTTAACCAATTATCAACATACTTAGTTACATACTTGATTTTGTATGAAGTTTGTTCATTTTTTGCGTCAATATATTTTTTATTCTTATTAATTAACTCTTCTATTTCTGTTTTCATATTCACCTTTGTTAAATTTTAAAATACTTTTGATTTTTGCTTGTTGGTTTGTCGGGTTCGGTCATTCCAATTAGTCCAGCGTCTAAGGCAGGTTGCAAATAGTTTTTTCTAAATCCTAAACGAGATTTTAGGTTTAATTTTTCCATAAGTTCTGTTGCTGATTGTGGATAACTTTCAATCACTTTCATAAGTTCTGTAATTTGATTGTTGATATGGTTATAGTGGCTTCTAGTGTCGGTTATTATATCTTTAATTGCTTTGTTAATTACATCTAACATAAACTCAATGAAGATATTAGATTTGCCCTGACTAGTAGATAAAGTGATTGCATTGTAATAATCTTCTTGGTTATCTTTAATAATGCTTTCGATAGGTATCCAAGCAAATATTGGTTTCCAACTAGCAAGCAATGCTGTCTGCCAAAGTCTTCCAGTTCTTCCGTTACCATCATTAAATGGGTGAATAAATTCAAACTCATAATGAAAAACACTCGATTTAATTAACATATTTGCATTGCTGTTTTTCACCCAATTAAAAAGTTGCCCTAACTGTTGTGGAACAAAATCTGCTGGCGGAGCAAGATGAACAACTTTGCCATCTTGATTATAAACTCCAACTTGTCCTGAACGGAGCATTCCCGCTTCCTTTACAAGACCATTCATCATAATACCGTGAATTTTCAACAAATCATCAATGCTATATGGATTTATTTCACTTAATTTTTCGTAAGCATTAAAAGCATTGTGGACTTCTTCAATATCTTTTTGTGGAGCAAGGACCCTTTTCCCATTGATAACATCTGTCACTTGTTCAATAGAAAGTGTGTTGTTTTCGATTGCTAATGAAGAGTGAATAGACTTTATTCTACTCACTCTGCGAAGCCTTGGTAATTTTTCCAATTCATTAACACCCGAAAGCTTGCCTAGATTTTCCATTATTTCGGAAACAAGTTCCAACATTTCATCAGTTATCTCGTATGGTGGAATATATTTATCTTCCATTTAAAAACCTCACTTATTTTTATACAAATAGATTATAACCAATTAAAAATAAAAAGTCAACATCTTGTATACTATCTTGTATATTATGTTGTATTCTAAATTTAATAAGAAAAAATTTAAGTTATTTATTTTACTCACAAAATTTTTGCATAAATACGCGCTTAAAATACAAAAAGTTCACAAAAGTTTTAGGCAGTTTTATATAGTTTTAGAACACTTAATTTCACTAAATTTGTTAATTTAAGTGTAAAAAAGTGTAGTAAACTAAAATCTTACTACACTAATTGATTTTTTATATCTCAAATTCGCTTATTTTATGGGCGATTTAGGAGATAGAGTGGAACTTTTGTATTTCAGAACAGAGTTTTGGTAAGGCGGAGGTCACGGGTTCAAGTCCCGTCATTAGCTCCATAAAAAAATCGCTAAAAGCCTTATAAATAAAGGGATTTAGCGATTTTTTCTTTTCAATTTTAGATAGCACTATTCTTTTCAAAAAATGCAATAGGTGTATTTTTTAAGTGTCGTAGGTTTATAAATTTAATCAGAAAATTATAAAAATAAAGACCAAAAACTCGCAAACGAATTTTCGGTCTAAAACTACCCAAACACATCTAAAACTAGCACGGTAGGTGTATATAGGTGTATAAAATTTTATATTTATTAATCACAATACATAAATGATGGGTTTTCTATTTTATCC
>CALVIA010000093.1 GCA_944329255.1 uncultured Bacilli bacterium | reverse complement strand
TCATTTTCTATTCCTCCTTCAAAACTACAAAGAAACATAAGATGTATTATACTATAAACAAACTTAATTCCGTTTTTATTTATAAAACGGACTTCCAAATGAAAATTAACAAATAATATAAAATTGCAATAATTATCTATTATTTTTTTAATTTTTATTATATAATGTGTGAGAGGAAGTGATTATAATGAAAATATTAGCTGTTAATGCGGGTAGTTCATCATTAAAATTTCAAATGTATGAAATGCCAGAAGAAAAAGTACTAATTTCTGGAGTTTTTGAAAGAATTGGTATTGATAATAGTTTTTATACTATTAAATTAAATGGGGAAAAAATAAGAAAAGATGTTGAGTTATCAAATCATTCTGTTGCTGTTGGTTTTTTAACAAAGGAATTATTAGAAAATAATATTGTTGATTCTTTAGATGAGATAAAGGGAGTTGGACATCGTGTTGTTCAAGGTGCTGATAAGTTTGATAGAACTGTAATTGTAGATGAGAATGTTGAAAAAATGATTTCTGATTTAAGTTGTTTAGCACCACTTCATAATCCAGCTGCATTAGTTGGAATAAAAGCTTTTAAAGAGTTTATGCCAAATGCTACTCATACTGCTGTTTTTGATACTGCATTTCATCAAACTATGCCGGAAGTTGCATATATGTATGCATTACCATATGAATGGTATAAGGATTATTCTGTTAGAAAATATGGTGCTCATGGTACTAGTCATAAATATGTTTCTTTAAGAGCACGTGAAATTTTAGGAAAAGATGATAGCAAGATTATTGTATGTCATTTAGGTAATGGTGGAAGTATTAGTGCAGTTGTTAATGGAAAATGTATTGATACATCTATGGGATTTACTCCAAATGCCGGTGTTATTATGGGAACTAGATGTGGTGATATAGATGCTAGTATAATTCCTTATATTATGAATGTTACTGGAATGAATGCTAATGATATTGATACTGCTATAAATAAAAAAAGTGGATTATTAGGAATTAGTGGTATTAGTAGTGATTCTAGAGATATTGAGATTAATGCAGAAAACGGAAATAAAAGATGTATTCTTGCACAAGAAATGTTTTCAAGAAGAGTTGTTGAATATATTGCTAAATACTATGTTTTAATGGGTGGTGCTGATGCAATTTGCTTTACAGCTGGAATTGGCGAAAATTCTATTTCTACAAGAAAAAGTATTATAGATAAATTAGGTGTACTTGGAATTAAATTAGATGAAAATGCTAATAATATTAGAGGAGAAGAAAAACTTATTACAACAAGTGATTCAAAAATTCCATGTTATGTAATTCCAACTAATGAAGAAGTAATGATTGCAAGAGATACATATAATTTAGCTATGGAAGAAAAGAATGTTTAAAGAAATACTAAAAGTTATAAAAAAATATAATACTATTGTTATTGCAAGACATATTGGTGGAGATATAGATGCTATTGGATCTCAAATTGGTTTAAAAGAGTTATTAAAGGAAAATTTTCCTACAAAAAATATATATGCTATTGGAAGTTATTCTTCTAAATTTAAGTTTATTGGGAGTTTAGATAAAGAAGAAGAAATTAATTTAGATAATAGTTTATTAATAGTATTAGATACTCCAAAAGTGTCTAGATTAGACATAGAAGATTTGAGTAAATATAGTTATAAAATTAAAATTGACCATCACCCTTTAGAAGAGGAATTTTGTGATATAGAATTAGTAGATGAAAAAAAATCTAGCACTTGTGAAATGATTATAGAATTGTGTGATAAATTAAAATTAAAAATGAACAAAAGTGCTGCAGAAAAGTTATATATGGGTATTGTATCTGATACTAATAGATTTTTATATCCTTGTACAAGTTCAAATACTTTAAAATGTGTTGCTAATATAATGGACAAATATAATATTGATATTTCATCTTTATATGAAAAAATGTATATGAGAAATTTAGATGAATTAAAATTTATGGCTTATATTTTTGAAAATATTAAAGTTACTAAAAATAAAGTTGCTTATATTAAAGTTACTGATGAAATACAAAAAAAATATGGTATGGATGCTGCAAGTACAGGAAATATGGTAAGTGAATTATCTTATGTTAAAGATTTTATTGTTTGGATAACTTTTTCTGAAGATAAAAAGCAAAATATAGTAAGAGTTTCTCTAAGATCAAGAGGTCCTGCAATTAATTCTTTTGCAATGAAATATAATGGTGGTGGGCATAAACTTGCAAGTGGAATTAGATTGTCTTCTTTTGATTTATCTGATGAAATTATTGATGGATTAGATAAATTATGTGAAGAATATTTAAATGATCAAAAATAGCTTTAAAGCTATTTTTTTTGTAAATTTGACTAAGATTAGCTTTTATGCTATTATACCTAGTGGAAAAAGGAGCTGAGCTATATGAATATAACAAAAAAACATAACTACGATTATGAAAATTATGTTGCAACATGGTATGAATTATGCGTATATGATAATATTAGATGTTTAAAAGATGTAAAAAATGATATAGATGCTATTTACACTTTAGTTAATAATAACATTAGTGAAATTCCAGATGAAGAATTTGTTAAACTAGTATCTAATTTTTATGATATTTCAATAACTAAACAAGATATACTTAAAATTTTATCTAAAATGAATGGAGTTGTTTATGATAAAATACAATGTTTAAATACAAGAGTAGTTACAGAAGAGCTAGTAACAGAAGGACATGCTAGAGATTTTAGCTGGTGGGTTTCAAATTTTTTAAAAGGATATTATGTTGCTTGTTCAGATGATTTTTCTATAGATAAAAATCGTTTTTATACAAAAGAAGAAATATTAGAAATGATTAATAATAAACAAATAGTTTGTTTACAAGCTACTTATAAAGAAGTTTTTTTTGATTTGGAAATTGAAAAAGAAGATAACTTTGTTTTAACTGATAAAACATTTTATAATATAAATTTTGGAAGAAATTATTTTGAAGGAAATTATTATGATTTTGACAAATTAAATTGTGATGATACTGAATTTTCAAAAGAGGTATATCATTATGCAGTTAAACCAATTAGAAAAAGATTATATAATAAAAAATTATTAATTGATTGCAAAGATATTTTAATATTTATAAAAGAAAATTACCATATTATAGAAAAGGTTTTAAGAAAAAATGAAGATGATAAAAATATAAATGAATACAATAGTATTGCTAGTGATATAAAATCAAAGTTGTATGCATTAGATGCTGATAAAGTAGGATATGATGAATCTCATGAAATAAATGACATTAGTGGTAATAAATATCCAGTAATAACACCTAAACAAATAAAAAAAAGCACAAAAATATTAAGTAGAATAAAAAATAAATAATATAAATGGAAGATAAATATAATGAGTGATTTTGATGTTAAAAAATTAAAAAATATAAGAAAATTTATAGCTGAAGAAAGGGACAAATATGAAAGGGGTTTAAGTTATTATAGGATTCCAGGAACTGGTATTATAAGAACAGAATATCCACCATCAGGGAGACTATATTCAAGAGAATCTGATTTAGATAGAATAATGACAAGAAGAGTATATCATAATCCAAAAATTAAATAAATTTTTATTGAGGATATACCTCTTTTTTTTATACTTGTTTGACTTTGGAAATGTTATCAATTATTATATTTTAAAAATCAATTACCAACAAATTTTGTAATCATTGAAAATATTGCAAAATTTTAATTAACAAAAATAATTTTGTTAGTTAGTATTACTATTTTTTGTAAATTCTTAAATTTTCAAACGAAGTGCAACAAGTAAACATATAAAATATGCACTTATTACTAAACTTAA
>CALVIA010000092.1 GCA_944329255.1 uncultured Bacilli bacterium | reverse complement strand
TATCCTTTATGATTTTTATATCCATACATAGGATATTTTTTATCTAGTTCCATCATCATTCTATCTCTAGTTACTTTTGCAATAACAGATGCAGCTGCAATAGAAATACTTTTAGCATCTCCCTTTATAATAGAAGTACTTGGTATATCTATATCAAGTTTCATTGCATCTATCAAGACGTGATCTATCTTATGATTACAATTTTTTATTGCCAAAATCATTGACTTTTTAGATGCCTCATAAATATTTATTTTATCGATTTCTTCATTAGAAACAATTCCTACTCCTATTGCAATAGCATTATTCATAATTAAGTCATAATAAAAATCTCTTTTTTTTTCAGTTAATTTTTTTGAATCATTAAGTCCTTCTGGAATAAAATTTTTAGGTAAAATAACGCAAGCACTTACAACAGGACCATTTAAAGGTCCTCTACCTACTTCATCAACTCCTGCTATAAAATTATTATTATTTTTATATAATTCTTCTTCATATTCATATAAATTCATTAATTTCACCAATAAAATTATACTACTTATATGATATAATTTAAATGGTGATGTCACTTGTTTACAATAAAAAATATTGAAAATACAATTATTATAAATAAATCGAAATTCATTACTAATTTATTTTATATAGATAATTTAAATGATATTAACAAATATCTTAATGAAATAAAATTAAAATATAAAGATGCAACTCATAATTGTTATGCATATATTTTAAACAATACTAAAAAATATAGTGATGATAATGAACCAAATGGAACTGCTGGTCCACCTATATTAGATTGTTTAGAAAAAAACAATTTAAATTATGTATTATGTGTAGTAACAAGATATTTTGGTGGAATTAAATTAGGTGCTAATGGACTTATAAGAGCATATTCAAACTGTGTTAAAGAAGCATTAAAAAAGACAACAATTTATAAATTAAAAGATGGATACAAAATTAAAATAGAATTCAATTATAATAAAGTAAATGAAATTAATAAATTATTAGAAAACAATATTATATATGAAAAAACATTTGATAAAAATGTTATATATATATGCGAAATTGAAAAAAATGATTTAATAAAAATTAAATCATTAACTTTAGATACTATTATTTTAGAAAATATAATTATTAAAACAATTTAACTTCTAGGATGATATTTATCATAATTATCTCTCATTATATCATTTCTAACATGTGTATATATTTGTGTTGTTGACATATTTTCATGACCTAATAATTCTTGTATACTTCTAATATCAGCACCACCTTCTAATAAATGCGTTGCAAAAGAATGTCTAATAGTATGTGGAGATATTTCTTTTTTTATACCTTTTTCTATAGCCATTTTTTTTATTAATTTGAAAAATCCACTTCTACTCATTTCTCGACCATGATTATTAAGAAATAATTTATCAGTAATTGTACCCTTTTTTATTAAACATATTCTATATTCATCAATATATTTTCTAAGAGCAATTGTTGCGTAATCTCCAATTGGAACAATTCTTTCTTTACTCCCCTTTCCAAATACTTTTACAACATTATCATTTAAATCAATGTCATTTACATTTAACTCTAATAACTCAGAAACTCTTAATCCAGCCGAATACATTAACTCAAGCATTGCTTTATTTCTATAATCAAAACAATTTTTACAATCTATATCCAGTAAAATATTAATTTCATCAATTGTTAATGTTTTTGGTAAATCTTTATTCATTTTCAATCTTTTAATATTTAAAGAAACATTTTTTAAATTATATTTTAAAGAAATATAATTATGAAAATTTTTTACGGTACCAATAGTATGATTAATAGTTTTTGAAGATAATTTTTTATTGTTAAGATAAGCAATAAATTTAATGATGTCTTCTTTAGATATATTATTAAATTGTTTTTTTATATATTCATTATATAACTTTAAATCATTAGTATAAGACATAATTGTATTATTAGATAATTTTTTTTCAATAATTAAATACTCAATAAATTCTTTTATAAATTCTTCCATATAAATTCCTCATTCTTTATATAATTATAACAAAAAAAAGTATTTTTACTATTATAAATTATTAACATATGATAAAATTAAAGTGGTGATTTTATGAATGAACCTTTAGCAAATAAATTAAAACCTAAAAAAATAGATGAAATAATCGGTCAAGAACATTTGGTAAAAAAAGATAAAATAATATATAATATGGTTAAAAATAAAAAAATATTTTCGATGATATTATATGGAAAACCTGGTATTGGAAAAACAAGTATTGCATATGCAATTGCAGGAGAATTAAATGAAAAAATCAGATATCTAAATGCTACTGTTAATAATAAAAAGGATTTTGATATTGTTGTAGAAGAAGCAAAAATGTATAATGGATTAATTTTAATAATGGATGAAATTCATAGGCTTAATAAAGATAAACAAGATTTATTATTACCCTATTTAGAAAATGGTCTTATAACAATAATAGGTATGACAACATCAAATCCATACCATAGTATTAATCCAGCTATAAGAAGTAGATGTCAAATATTTGAATTAAAACCTTTATCTAATGATGATATTAAAAAAGGTATAAAAAGAGCAATTGAAAGTAATATACTAGAAAATATAAATATAGATGAAAAAACTATTGATTATATTGTAAAATTATCAAATGGAGATCTTAGATATGCATATAATTTACTTGAAGTAGCTTTTTATACATCTAGTAATAAAAATATAACAATAGATAATATTAAACAAATAAATAATAAACCAGCATATATAGATGATAAAAATGGAGATAGCCATTATGATTTATTAAGTGCTTTTCAAAAAAGTATAAGAGGCAGTGATGTAAATGCAAGTATTTATTATTTAGCAAGACTAATTCACGCAGGAGACTTTGATAGTATATATAGAAGACTTTCAGTAATATGTTATGAAGATATAGGTTTAGCAAATCCATCAATGGGACCAAAAGTATATGCTGCAATACAAGCATGTGAGAGATTAGGAATGCCTGAACTTATTATTCCACTTGCAAATGTAGTAATCGAACTAGCATTATCACCAAAATCAAATAGTGCATATCTAGCAATAAATAATGCACTAAACGATATTGAAAATGGAAATGCAAAAAATATGCCAAAACATATTAACAGTAGTGCATTTGGATATAAATACCCACATGACTATAAAAATGGATTTGTAAAACAACAATATTTACCAGATGAATTAATAAATAGAAAATATTATATCCCAAAAACAACAAGCAAATATGAATCTTTATTAAAAGATGCATATAAAAAAATAATTGAATTAAGTAAATAATTTTATTATAAAAAGTATTAAATTATATTGTAGTATTATCTTTTTTTGTTATACTAATTCAACATAAAAGGAGTAAAAAATGTTTGGTTTAATTAGTACTAAAGATCTATATCTATTAAAATTACAATTAATAAAACAATACATATTTAAAAATAATAAATTAGAAGCTTTCGAACTATCTACCAATCCTAGATATGTTTTAGCTAAACGCACTAATTCTATAAGTTATAAAGATGTATTTAACAAAACAACATATGATAGTTTTGAATGCATGATAGGACAGGAAACGATTGTTGAAGCTAGACATGTAGTTAAAGATAAAAAATATATTACATCAAATGAAGCAAAAAAATTAATAAAAAAATATAATAAATAACAACTTTTTATATCTAAGTTGTTTTTTTATTATATTCAATAATAAATCATAAAAAAAAATTAACTATTACTAGTTAATTCAAATACTCAATGGTGGAGAATAAGGGACTCGAACCCTTGACCCCCTGCGTGCAAGGCAGGTGCTCTAGCCAACTGAGCTAATTCCCCAAGACAATTAGAATTATATCACAGTATAATTCTAGTGTCAATTATTTTTATATATCTTTTTTTGTT
>CALVIA010000091.1 GCA_944329255.1 uncultured Bacilli bacterium | reverse complement strand
GATAATTATAAAACATATATTTTAGGAATAGCTAAAAATAAAGTAAAAGATTATTATAGATTTAATTATCGATTAAAAATATTTTCTATTTTTTCAATAGATGAAAAAGAAGATTATGAAAATATACCTTCTAAAACTGATATTGAAAAAGAAATAATGACTAAAGATAATATGGATAACATTTGGAAGTATTTAAAAACAAAAAAGATAATTATATTTAAAATATTTTACTTATACTATTATAAAAATATGACTATTAAAGGTATATCAAAAGAATTAAATATAACAGAATCTAATGTAAAACATCACTTATATAGAACATTAAAAGAATTAAAGGATATATTTGGGGGTGAATAATATGTCAAAAAACAAATATTTTATTGAAAAATTTGATAAAGAGATTGACAAAAACAAAATATATTCAAATGTTTTAAAAAAAGTAGAAGCAAAACCAATTTATAAATTTAAATATGTTTATCAAGTAGCAATGGTATGTATATTTTTAATAATGTTAAATATTTTTATTAATTATAATAATAGATTAGATATAAATATAAATAATATAAATAATTTAAGACAAAGCAATAATAATTCATATGGAGTAAATCTTGCAACTAAATCATTAAATATGGATGATTCTATAAGAAATAATGATTTACTAGAAAAATATAATCTTGATAAAATATATAATATTTTTGATACAAATACAGATAAAATTCATGATTATGTATACATTTTTACTAATGAAAATAAAAAATTAGTAATATCGTATTCTTATATATCTACACCTTATTCAGAATACATATTAGATGAAAATGTAGAAAAATCATATATAGATAAAAAAGAAATCTTATTGTATAAAAGCGAAAATAATTATTTTGCAACATTTAATCATAATAATGTATATTACTATTTGAACTCAGTAAACATAGAACAAAATGAATTTATAGATTTTATAAAATCTATAATAAATAATTAGGAGGATTATATGAAAAAAATAATAACATTAACATTACTTGTTATTACATCACTAGTAATATTATCAGGATGCCAAAAAGAGGAAAATATAGAACTATCTATGAACGAAGTAGTAGATAAATTATATGTTGGATTAGAAGATAACATGCCTATGGTAGGAAGTACTGAAATTACAAAAGATAACATGAAATCATATATAGGAATTGATAACCTAGATATAAAAGAAGGAGTGGCATCAGAAGCTTTAATTGGTTCAATTGCTCATTCAGTAGTAGTATTAAGAGTAAATGATAAAGTAGATGTTGAAAAAGCAAAAAACGATATAAAAGAAAATGCTAATCCAAGAAAATGGGTATGTGTTGAAGCAGAAAAAGTAATAGTAAAGAGTAAAGGTGATGTAATTATTTTAATAATGTCAAATAATGAATTAGCACCTAAAATAGAATCAAATTTTGATAATTTATAAAAAAAGCCTTCTTTAGAAGGTTTTATTTATAGGAGGAAAAATGGTATTTTCAAGCATTACATTTATTTATAATTATTTACCACTAGTTTTATTATTTTACTTATTAGTGCCATACAAATATAAAAATATAATATTATTGATTTTCAGTTTGTTATTTTATTTTTACAAAGAATACGTATACATATGGATTCTATTACTTTCTATTATAGTAAATTTTTTTACCGCATTATATATAGAAAAAAATGAAAAAAACAAAAAAAGAATATTTATATTTTCTATTATATTTAATATTGGTTTATTATGTTATTTTAAATACACAAATTTTTTTATAGATAACATAAATAATATTTTAAATATTAATATTAAATATTTAAATATAATAATGCCAATAGGTATAAGTTTTTTTACATTTCAAACACTAAGTTATATAATAGATGTTTATAATAAAAAAGTAAAAGCTGATAAAAACATAATAAATTTTGCATGTTATGTAAGTTTATTTCCACAATTAATTGCAGGTCCTATAGTAAGATATAAAGATGTAAATGATGAATTAATAAAAAGAAAAATTAATTTTCAAGATTTTTCACAAGGAGTAGAGAGATTCGTTATAGGACTTGCAAAAAAAGTATTAATTGCAAATATAATAGGTGAAATGATAGATATTTTAGGCAATTTACAAAATGAATCAATTCTTTCATTTATACTTATTGCAATTGGTTTTACTTTGCAAATATATTTTGATTTTTCTGGTTATTCAGATATGGCAATAGGTCTTGGAAAAATGCTAGGATTTCACTTTTTAGAAAACTTTAATTATCCATTTATAGCAAAAAGTATAACTGATTTTTGGAGAAGATGGCATATATCTTTATCATCTTTCTTTAAAGATTATGTATATATTCCACTTGGAGGAAATAAAGTAAGTAAAATAAAACATATAAGGAACATATTTATAGTATGGTTTTTAACTGGGTTTTGGCATGGAGCAGCATGGAATTTTATAATATGGGGAGTGTATTTTGGTATAATTTTAATCATAGAAAAATATTTTATAAAAAATTTTTTAGAAAAACATAAAATATTTTCACACTTATACACAATAATTTTAATAATAATAAGTTTTATTATATTTAACGCAAACAATTTAACAGAAGTAATAATATTTTTTAAAAATATGTTTGGTTTTACAAATTTACCATTTACTAATTTTGAAACAAACTATTATTTAAAAAGTTATCTAGTAATTTTAATAATAAGTATTATAGCAAGTACACCAATATTAAAAAATATATATTTAAATATAAAAGAAAAAACAAAATACAAAAAAATAATATCATTTTTAGAAATAATATTAACATTTACTCTTTTAATAATTATTACATCTTTTTTAATAGATGCATCATTTAATCCATTTTTGTATTTTAGATTTTAGGAGGTAAAATGAAAGATAAAATAATATCATGTGTATTTTTATTAATTATATTTGTATTCTTTATTTTAAATATAGTGGTAAAAGATAAAGAGATATCATATTCAGAAAGAAGATATTTAAATAAATTACCTGAAATAAATATACAAAATATATTTAATGGAAAAATAAGTGATGAATTTGAAAACTATATAACAGATAATTTTATATTAAGAGATATATTTAGGAAAATTAAAACGAATATTCAACTAAATATACTTCATAAATTGGATTATAACGATTTATATATAAAAGATAATTATATTTTCAAAATCGAATATCCATTAAATGAAAATAAAGTATTAGATTTTACATATAAAATAAATAAAATATATGAAACATATTTAAAAGATATGAATGTATACTATAGTATAATTCCAGATAAAAACTATTATTCAAATGATAATTATTTAAAATTGGATTATGATAAATTAATAGAAATAGTTAATAAAAATATTAAAGAAATGAAATATATAGATATTACAGATACATTAAATTTAAATAATTACTATTATACTGATATTCATTGGAAACAAGAAACTTTATATAATACTATTAAAAAATTATCTGAAAGTATGAATTTTAAAATTACTAATAATTACGAAGAAAAAACTTATTATCCTTTTTATGGATCATATTATGGACAATTAGGATTAAGTTCAAAAAAAGATATTATTAAATATCTAATAAATGATACTATTATAAATGCAGATGTAAAAGATATAGAAAGTAACTTAACTACAATATATGAAGAAAGTTCTTTAGGTAAAATAGATTCTTATGATGTATTTTTGGGTGGAGCAACGCCAATAATAGAAATAAATAATAATAAATCGGAAAATAATAAAGAACTAATAATTTTTAGAGATTCATTTGGAAGTAGTATAGCACCTTTATTATTAGAAGGTTATAAAAAAATTACTTTGATTGATTTAAGATATATTAGTTCAAATATTCTAGAAGAATATATTAATTTTGAAAATCAGGATGTATTATTTCTATATAATACAACAATAATAAATCAAAGTGATTTAATAAAAGCAT
>CALVIA010000090.1 GCA_944329255.1 uncultured Bacilli bacterium | reverse complement strand
CGAGTTATTTAGGAGTGATAATATGAACAATAATTATTATGAAGAATATGAATTAATGTTAGGAATAAGTACGCTTAAAAAAATCTATTTTGAAGAAATAATTGATCCCTATAAAAAAAGTGAAAAAATAGTAGATTTACATGCACATACAAATTATTCAGATGGAGAATTATCTCCTTATGATCTAATTAAATTAGCAATTGAAAAAAGAATTAGTACAATAGCAATAACTGATCATAATACAATAGAAGGTGTAAAAAATTTAAATAAAAATGATCCCTTAATAACAGATAGTGGAATAAAAATAATTAATGGCATAGAATTATCAGCTCAAATGGCAAAAGGAAAAATGCATATTCTAGGATACGATATAGATATAAATAATAAAGATTTAAACGACAATTTAAAGAATTTGAAAACTATTTCATTAAATTCTGTTCTTTCAATTATTGAACAAATTAAAAGAGATTATGGAATAACTTTTAGTTATGATGATTTAGTAGAATTAATCAACTCAAATCATAATTTAGGTAGACCTGATATTGCAAAATTATGTGTTAAAAATGGTTATTCAAATACAATTGATGAAGCATTTATAAAATATTTAAATGACGCATACAAAAAAACAATAGAACTAAATAATAAACCAACATTTGAAAAATGCATAAATTTAATAAAAAATAGTAATGGATTATCAGTATTAGCACATCCAAATTCTTTAAAATTAGATGAAAAAGAATTTTTAATAATGTTAAAAAAATTAATAGATGCAGGTCTTAATGGCATTGAGGTTTACCATTCATCTCATTCTAAAAAAGATATAGAATATTATCTAGAAATAGCAAAAAAATATAATTTATTAGTAAGTGGTGGTAGTGATTTCCATGGTAAAAACGTAAAACCTGAAATAGAATTAGGAACAGGCAAAAACAATAATTTAAAAATTAAAAAACTATCAATTTTAAGTCAAATAAAATAAAAAAACTTCATTTTTGAAGTTTTTTTTACATGGCAGAATAACCACCATCTATATAAAGAGTAGCTCCAGTAACAAATTTAGATTCATCACTTGCTAAATATAAACAACCATAAGCAACATCTATAGGTTCCCCAGCATGCCCAATTGGATGTTTTTCATTCATTATTTTATTGTAAGCTTCTAGCCCACCTTCCATACGCGAACCAAGTTCAATTACAAGCGGTGTCATAATTGTACCTGGATGAATTGAATTAACTCTAATATTATCTTTAGCATAATTTAGAGCATCTTGCTTTGTCATTGCAAAAACAGCACCTTTTGCAGCATGGTATGGAGTAAGTTCATGAGATCCTAATGTACCATAAATAGATGATAAATTTACAATACTTCCTTTCTTATTTTTTAGCATATAAGGAACTACATATTTAGTACAAAAAAACACTCCCTTTACATCAACATTAAAAACTTGATCCCATTCAGCTAAAGAAAGTTCATGTGTTTTTTTATCCACACCAGTAATACCTGCATTATTTATTAATATATCTATTTTTCCATATGTATTAATTACATCATCAACAGCACTCTTTACATTTAATTCATTAGAAACGTCAACTTTCCAAAACTTTGCATTTCCACCATTACTATTGATAATAGAAACAGTATCCATTCCATCTTTTTCATTTATTTCAAAAACAGCTACTTTACATCCTTCTTTTGCAAACAAAATACTAGTTTCTCTTCCCATACCTGCACCGGCACCAGTAATTATTGCAACTTTATCCTTTAATCTATCCATATTTATCCCTCCAAACAATAATGTATTACTATATGGATAAATTTACAATACATATTATAATATTTAATAATGTATTTACATTTATATACATGTATATATAATCAATCAAATAAATGTTTAATAATTATCAAAATAAAAAATCAATTATATAAAATAAAATTGATTTTTTAATAAAATTTATTTAATTTTTTTATTAATTTTAAAACAACATCATTTTCAGCAATTTCATCATCTTTAGTATTTTTTTTACTTTATGAAATATTTAATATTTTTTTACTTCTTTTTTATTAATTTTTTAGTTTTATTTAAATCATTAGAATTATATTTATTAAATATTTTTTTAAAGAAACTTTTAGCTTTTAAAATATTAATTAACAATTCTATTTCATTATCAGAACTGCTAAATAGCATATAACGATCACCCATTTCTTCTAAAATAAAATTATCATATTTCATAAATTTTTCATATGAACAAAATGATAAACTTGAAAACTTGAAATATAAAGATTTTTTAATAAGTATTATTTAGAAAGTCTTTCCAATGAAGACATTACTCAATCTATAAATGATTACATTATCACAGTATCATTTAAAAAATTTTTGTAAAAAATATTTTTGAATTGTATAACCTTATATCTTTTAAAAAGTTTAGATAATAATAGATTCTTCACACCTTTTTAAAAAAGAGATAAAATTCCTAGAAATATCTATCTTTATCACTTTAACTTTGATATTAATAAAATGTGTATTTCCAATTCGATAACCCATATTAAAAAGATTATGCGTGTATTTTCTCCCCCCCTTGTTTTGTCTAATAAAGTTTTTAAGAGAAAAAGTCAATATCTGTCCATTGAATAATAATGATTAAGCCATATTCTTAATATAATCTTCTAATTGAGATAATTTAATCTTATTAGATAAATCTCCGATAAATATGTCATTAGAATAATCAAAGGTAAGAAATGTATTGTTATTAATGATTACTTTATATAGCTCAATATAAGTAAATTTGTTTTATCTATTTTCCGAATATTGCCATTTATAATGGTATATTTTACTTTACAAAAATCACATATGAATTCAAGTTTATTTTAATGGTTCTTCAACTAAAATTCCTTCTTTAATAATATTTACCATAATACCATCCTTTCTTTTAGCCTAGGATAGTTTCTTATAACACAAAAAAACTAATCCATTTCTGAATTAGTCATTTATCAAAACTCGAAAAGTTCGAGCACATTTCACTATGGAGCGAGCGTCGTAGATATTTACAACTCTTTCTCTAGTGATACGATAAATACCACTCATTAATAATGATTAACACAAAAAAACTAAATATGTATATAATTTTCATAAAAATTTTAAATTTCAAACTTTTTTAAGGGTTGGTTAGGTTCAAACTTTTTTAAGGGTTGGTTAGGTTTGACAAATACATTATTTTATGTTATTATAATCGCAATTCTTTGAAAGAGGGGGAATTATTATGTTTTTAAAAGAATTAGATTTAGGTCATGAAACTAAATGTACTTGCGGATCATGTAAAGGAACTGGAATATATAAAGGTTTTGCTGAACATGATGATTTAGGTGTTGTATGTCACTATTGTAATGGTAAAGGATATTATACTTTAGAGTTGAATGAAAATATGCAACTTGTCCAAGATGAAAAAACAGGAACTGTTTATGAAGTTAGTGACGGATTAATTGTTGGCTCTGTAAGTTTATTCAATGAATTACAAAAAAGAGATGATGTTAATTATGTTATGTATTCAACTGGTAGAGTTTTTTCTCCAGAATATTTATTTGAACATGGTGCAAGTGAAATTAATGTCATAAGATATGAAGAATTTATACAAGGTAAATTACCTTTACCTATGATGCAATATACTTGCCCAAGACAAATATCACAAAGTTATGGGAATGCAGAATTTGATAATGATTGTGAATTTGGATGTTTCTCAGATTGCAAAAAGTTTGGAACTCAAGAATGTTGGAAAAAATTCTATGGGGAAGCTAAAACTATAGAAGAAAAACAAAATGTATTAAAAAAAGTTAGATAATTTTAAAGATGATTACATTTCAATCTCGTAATCATCTTTTCCTTTGTCTTTATTTTTATCATTTTCTTTATTCCAAATATAATCATCTTGAATTGATTCAATAGTTTTATCACTAAATATATTGTGAGTATGTAAATCTTTTGAAAAAT
>CALVIA010000089.1 GCA_944329255.1 uncultured Bacilli bacterium | reverse complement strand
TTTGCTTATAATAAGTGTAATATTTTTATATGTCTTTTTCAATGTATGTTTGTTGCACTTCAAGAAAAAATTTTTCTTTTAGAAGAATATTTGAAAAAAAATTAATTATGTGATATAATTATGATGTGGTGCAGTATCCTAGTTGAATTATTTAGTAGGAGGACGAGCCTAAAAATTCGTTAAAGGGCACATCTGTGAAGCTTCTTGTGCTTGCCTATTACGCCCAGTTTTGGGTGAGTGCTGGAAGAGGAATCTTGGGCCACCATAATGGCATATGGATAAGGACCCAACATTCTTTGAGACTTATTATTGTGAATGAAGTATAAATCTCTGTGGATTATATGTAATTTACGAAATAAGATTAAACCTATTATGCGGCGAATAGCTGTGAATAGTGTAGCCTGCCTTGAGTGAATATAGGGGATATTAGGTTCTATACAATATGAGTAGACGTACAAATATTGTTATTGCTATTGAAACTATATTTGCAAAATAGTGCTAGTACTAGATTATTCTCGAAGAAAATTCCTAGGCTGTATGTTAATTTTGGATTAAAGTGTGTACTAAGTGGCAATCAAGTCATATAGATGGTGACACTATATACATTTTTTTAAAGGGGAACCGCATTTTGGTAACGAAATGTAAAAATGTGTGAAAAACTACTTGACCTAAGACATAATATTTCCAAAATTAATACCACTTTTTATTTTTTTTATGAGGAGTTTATGAAAAAAGACAATTTAAAGTGGATATTAACTATAACTATTTCTGCATTTCTAATAACAATTGTTTTTTCATTGGGGTCACAAATTTTATTAGAAGATGTTGGAGTAATTATTGGAATTATTATTATTTTAATTTTTATATTAATTGGTGTATTATTTGATATTATTGGTGTTGCTGTACAAAGTTCAGAAGTTCAACCATTTCATGCAATGGCATCAAAAAAAATCAAGGGTGCAAAAACAGCAAAAAAAATGCTAAAAAATTCCGCAAAAGTGTCATCATTTTGTAATGATGTAATAGGAGATATATGTAATATAATTAGTGGATCAGCTGGTCTTGTTGTTTCAAACAATATTTCAAATAGCTTTAATATAGATGTAACAGTTTCAACTCTTATGGTTACTAGTATTATAGCAGCATTAACAATAGGTGGAAAGGCACTTGGAAAAGGAGTTGCTGTAAGTAAAAGCGAATTTATAATATCTAAAGTTATAAAAATATTACACAAATTTGAAAGAAAAAAATAAATGTAGAATGAATTTTCTACATTTTTTAATTATTTTAAATTATAAGTTTAAATATTTTAATATATGTTATATAATTATATATGGTGATTTAGTATGGTATATTTAGATTATTCTGCAACTACAAAAACTAGTAAAGAAGTTTTAGATTCATTTGTAAAAGCATCAGAAATATTTATTGGTAATCCAAATTCTTTACATAAATTAGGGGTAGAAAGCAAAAAAATTATTGACGAATCTACGTTACAAATAAAAAAATTATTAAATTTAAATGATAAAGAAATAATTTATACAAGTGGTTCATCAGAATCAAATAATTTAGCAATAAAAGGTATATGTGAAAAATATAAAAATAGAGGTATGCATATTATTACTTCTCCATTTGAACATTCATCTATATATGGACCTTTAAATTATTTAATGGATAAAGGTTTTGAAGTTGATATTGTTAACTTAGATAAAGATGGAATGGTGGATTTAAAACATTTGGAATCATTAATTACTGATAATACTATATTAGTAAGCATTGCAAGTGTTAACAGTGAGTTGGGATTATTACAACCAATAGATAAAATTGCTAATATTATAAAAAAACATCCAAAATGTTACTTTCATTCAGATATGACACAAAGCATTGGAAAAGTTAATATTGAATTAAATAATGTTGATTTAATAAGTTTTTCAGCACACAAATTTTTTGGCATAAAAGGTATAGGGTGTTTAATTAAAAATAAGAATCTTGTTATTGAACCATTAATTCATGGAGGCAAAAGCACTACAAGTTATAGAAGTGGAACTCCAGCTTTACCATTAATTGTATCTATTTCAAAAGCATTAAGACTTGCACTTCTAGATAGTGAAAGTAAATATAAAAAAGTAAAGGAATTAAATGAATATTTAAAAGAAAAATTATTAAAATATGAAAATGTATTTATAAATAGTAATGATAATTGTATTCCACATATTTTAAATATAAGTATTATTGGAGTAAAACCAGAAACAATGCTTCATGCATTAGAAGAGTATGATATATATATATCAACACAAAGTGCTTGTTCATCATCTAATACAAAATCAAAAGCAGTATTAAGTTTAACTCATGATGAAAAAAGAGCAGAATCCAGTATAAGAATTAGTATCTCATATATCACTACAAAAGAAGAAATAAACTATTTTTTAGAATCTTTTGATAAATGTTATAGGAGGTTGGTTTAATGAAAATAATAAATATAAATGCTACTTGGTGTGGCAGTTGTATTAAAATGAAAAAAATATGGAACGATTTACAAAACAAATTTAATTTAAATTTGATTAAATATGACATTGATTTTGATGAAGAAGAAGTAAAGAAATATAATATAGGTGATGTATTACCAGTTTCTATATTTTTGGACGATAATAATAATGAATTATGTAGAATGATTGGTGAAAAAACTATAGATGAAATAGAGGAAATTATAAAAAAATATAGGTAGGTGTGTATTATGAAAAAGATAAAAATATTATTAATTGCAATATTTATGATGCTTTTATTTTTACCAAATGTAAAAGCGGAAGAAAATCTTAAGTTTTATTTGTTTTATCAAGAAAGCTGTCCTCATTGTCATGATGAAATGGAATTCATTAATTCAATAAAAGATGAATATCCAACTGTTGATTTTGTTTTTTATGAAATATCACTTAATGAAATGAATTATAATTTTTATAATAAAGTTTTAAAGAAAACAAAAATAAATGCAAATGGAGTTCCGTTTACTATTATAGGAACTGATTATTATGTTGGATTTAATGAAGAAATTTCTAAAAACATAGTTGAAAGTTTAAATAAATTTTTAGAAATAGGAACAATAGATATTATAAGTATGGTAAAGAATGATGAGGATTTAAGTGATATCAAATATAATGAAAATATTAACGAAAATATGTCTTTACCAATAATCGGAGAAATAGATGCTAAAAAAGTATCGTTACCATTAATATCAATATTTATAGGAATGATAGATGGATTTAATCCTTGTGCAATGTGGGTATTATTATTTTTAATTGGAATGCTATTTAATATGAAAGATAAGAAAAAAATGTGGATATTAGGAATAACATTTTTAACTACTTCTGCAATTTTATATTTATTTATAATGATGGCTTGGTTAAAAGTTGCGCTTAGTTTTAATACTGTATTATGGCTTAGAATATTAATTGCATTAATTGCGCTAATTGCTGGTGGTATTAATATAATAAGTTATTTAAAAAATATAAAAAAAGACGATGGTTGCAAAATTGTTGATGAAAAAAAGAGAAAAAAAATATTTTCTAAAATAAAAAAAATAACATTAGAAAAAAGATTAATCTTATCTATAATAGGAATTATAACACTTGCTATATCCGTTAATTTGGTAGAACTTGCATGTTCTGCTGGCTTACCTTTAATGTTTACACAAATACTATCATTCAATAACTTATCAATGATTGAATACATGTTTTATATGTTTTTGTATATTTTGTTTTTCTTAATAGATGATATAATAATATTTGTAATTGCTATGAAAACATTGTCAATTAAAGGTATTTCAAGTAAATATGGTAAATATTCTAATTTAATTGGTGGAATTATAATGATTTTAATTGGAATATTAATGATTTTTAAACCTGAATGGTTAATGTTTAATTTTTAAAGCAGTGAATTTAATCACTGCTTTTGTTTATATTGACTCCAATTATTCCCCCAATAATTGAAATCATAATATAAATTAAATTAATTATTAAATACAAAATTGAAACTTCATTTTTAAATATTAAATTTATAATTAGTAATAA
>CALVIA010000088.1 GCA_944329255.1 uncultured Bacilli bacterium | reverse complement strand
AACATGAAAATGTGGATAATATCCCTCTTTCTCAAAATGAACCTTATGATGATAATAATCCGAATCTTGTTTTTTTCAGCTAGAATTGCTACTTTCTATGCATCAGTTTTAGTATCACACATAACACTCTTATATTGTTCTTGTACAGCAATAGCCGATTCCTCTATAGTTAATCTATATGATCTATATACATTTCCTGCATATAGCCAAGCCCTTGTACATGGCTTAGACTGCTTATTACTTTCATTTGATTTTTTCACACTATCTTTTGGCAATACAGTTGATTTCACTTGTTCTTTTGCTTTTTCTTCCACATTTGTTTTTTTTCTTTCAACTGCTGAAATAACATCCCCAGCAGCAGATTTTAATGCTGGTGCAACACTCTTAGTAATACAATAAGTAGCAACAATACTAATAGCATATTTAAGAATTGTAACAGCAGTAGGTAAAACTATAGCAAAATTCCCATCAAAATCAACACATGAAATCGGATTATTATTAGAGTATACAAATAAATTATATGTAATAATTTCGTAGTCTCTACCAAATTCAGCATCAGCATTTATAAATCTACCAAATGTTGGACTATAATATCTACTATTTAAATAATATAAATTTGTTTCTTTGTCATAATAATAGCTTCTATATCTAAACGGATTTATATTAGCAATATGTTCAATATTATTAACATCATTTCCATTACCATCAGTAATTGATATTATATTTCCAAAACTATCATATTGATATTTTGCAACTATATTATAATTACTATCTAAAATACCTATAATATCATCTTGATTATTTTTTATATAATAATATACATCATTATTATACTTAAACCCAATTAAATCATTTGCATTACTACGAATATAGTATATCACATTATTATTTGTTTTTTCAAATATAATATTTTCATCATCTAATTCATAAGATGTTTCAACATTATTTATTACTTTTTTTATTCTTATACCACTTATATTATATTTATAATTTATTTGATTAGTTTCATCAGTATAATTTGATAATTGTCTTCCATTTATCCATGTTAATCTCCTGTTTCCTATCATAATTAGATTACCAATACCATCATACGATATATCTTCATTGTTAAATTTAGTTAACAAATCTCTAAAATCATCATTATTATATTCATAAATATTTTGTTCTAATTGTTCATAAGTTTTTAACTTATAAATTTTCTTAAATAATATATTACCAAAATTATCATACTTATATCTTATCGTATTACCTAAAATATAATTATGCTCTTTTACAAGTTGATTATATTCATCATAAAAATATTCATTTTCTAAAATACCATTATGATATATTTTTGTTATATTATATAAATTATCATAACTATATTCAAACTTATCTCCTTCATTATCAATACTTTCTACAACTAATGATGTCCTATTACCCTTTGATAAATAACTATAATTTGTATTAAATCTATTATTAATATTTCTATTAGTTAATCTACTCAATTCATCATAATTGAAGTTAATTTCATTAGTATTAAATTTTGTTCGTGTAATAGAATCTTCTTCATTGAATGTATTTTCTATAACATTTTTAGTAGTACCTAGTTTATATTCCTTACTTATTATATTAGCGTTTTTATCATAGTTATATCTTATATTAAAATCATTATTAGAATATTCATATAATCTTTTTCACCTACTATAACATGGTCAAGTAATTTTATATCTAAAATATCACCTGCTTTTTTTAGTTGTTTAGTAATTTCTATATCTTATATGCTTGGTTTCATATTTCCACTTGGATGATTATGTGCAATAACTATGTATCTAGCATTTGCAACCAATGCTCTTTTATATATATCTCTTGGACTTACTAAACAACTATCTAATACACCACGAGCAACTTCACAACAATTAATTATTTTCTTTTTATTATCTAAATTAAATAGTATTACAACTTCTTCTGGTTCTTTATTAATTTCTAATTTATTTATCAAAAATTTATATACAATATATGAATCAATTAATTCTTCATAATCATATTCTCTTTCTTTAACAAAAATTAATTTACTTTTATTTATCTTCATAATTTATTCCAATTTCCTTTTGGTGATAGGAACCCAGCCATAATTCTTGCTAAAAATGTAATCTTCAAAAAAAGGAGATTACAGAAGTATGGCGAATTAGGACTGCCTATCACAAAAAGTTTTCTCGGCATAAAAATCTTTTAATTAATTATATTGGAATAATTTTCCAATAATACCCAAAACAAATCTTTTAATTCTTTTTGATAAAAATAATAATAAATACCATTTTGCTCATCTCTTTTTTGATATTTAGATAATTTATCCATTAATCTATCGTTTATATCACAAATAGTTTTTGATTCAACTGATAAATCATTTATTAAACTACTATTATACTTAATTGCTTTTATTAATATATTGTACTATTCATCACCTAATACTATTTTTTTGAGTTTGTCCTTTATAATCATTTTTTATTTAATCTTACCTTTCATAATAAAAAAAACATCATATGATGTTTTTTATTTATATTTAATTCCCTTCCATATAGATACCATTGCTTTCCCTTTTCCAAATTTAGATAAATCTTCTTGGACTAAATTTTTTTCTTGTAAAATTTTTGAAAATTTCTCAACATTTTCCCAAGAATATTGTATTTTAAAATTTCCCTTTGTAGTTTTAATAATTAATACTTCATTTTTCTTATTCTTAACACTAACTATATCTTCCCAATAATAAACTTTTACCTTTTTAAAAAAATCATACACTCTTATCTCGTTTTCATTAAATAAAATCTTATTATTATTACAATATATAAATGTTAAACATTCATAAAATAAAACTAAAGAAATAACAATTATATGTCCATCAAGTGAATTTCCATCAGTGTCTTTAATGTCATATAAATATAAAATTGTAAATACCATATTTATAAAAAATATAACTGGTACAAAAAAATATACAGATGATTTCTGATAAATTTCACTCACTTCAATATAGCCTCTAGGTTTTCGCTCTTTCTTAAAGTTTAAAAATGTACAATAAAACATTAAAATAGTACCAATTATTATCAAATATCCAATAGGTTTATTAAACAAATCATTAATTCTTTCTAACATACTTTTTCTCCTATTAAAAATATATCACATTCATATATATTTTAAAATAAATATTTAAAAAACTTATTTAAGTTTTCTCGGCATAAATAATTTATATTGTGAATAATTGCACAGTGTAAGTTTGTCAAACCTATAAAATGACCCAGAAATGGAGTTTATATGAAAAAACAAACAATCACTCAAATAATGAGATACAGAGAGTCTCTCATAAAATATGCTGATAAACATGGCGTAACTAAAGCGGCTCTCAAGTATAACACCAATAGACAATATGTCTACAGGTGGTTAAAAAGGTACAATGGCAATATTCGTTCTCTTGCTAATATGAGTACAAGGCCTCATTCACATCCTAAAGCTCATACGGATGATAAAATTAAACTTATATTAGATATGTGGAAAAGAAACTCTGATACGGGTTTAATTGTGTTTTGGGTTAAATTGAAACAACGTGGTTATAAACATAGACCTGAAGTTTTATATAGAGTTATGAAAAGACTAAATCTATATAAATATAAACCCAAAATAAAATCTAAAAAGAAAAGTAAACCCTACAAACAAATGACTTTTCCTGGAGAACGAATACAGGTTGATATTAAATATGTTCCATCTGAATGTCTTGTTGGTGTAGAAAAACTTTATCAATATACTGCAATTGATGAATTTTCTAGATTTAAATATATTCAAATTTATAACGAAAAATCTACATATATATCTAAAAAATTTATTCAAGAAGTAATAAAGTTTTTTCCTTTCGAAATTAAATGTGTTAGAACTGATAATGGACTAGAATTTACCAACAGACTTATTTCAGATAGTCCAACATTGTTTGAAACATATTTAAAACAATGTAATATCAACCACGATCTTATCAAACCTTACACTCCAAAACATAATGGTAAGGTTGAAAGATCTCATCGCAAAGATAATGAAAGATTCTATAAGAATCGCCGCTTTATATCACTTG
>CALVIA010000087.1 GCA_944329255.1 uncultured Bacilli bacterium | reverse complement strand
TAACAGCCATATTATTTCCTCCTTAACAATAAAATAATATCATATAAAAATACATCTGTCAACCAAAAAAGATAACACCAAAAAGGATAACATATATTTTTGCAAATTACCGGACGCTTTCACATAATATGCTAGGCATTTTGTAAAAAACTTTTATTTATAAATCTTAATACCCAATCATTTCTTTGTAGTGGTAACTGAACTCTCCACCTCGCGATGGTCAAAGTGTGGTTAATTTATTTTTGATTTTTTACTATTTTCTAATATAAATTCATGAATACTTGGTAGTGTCATAACTAAGAAATAATATTGTTCAAAATACATTATTACTTCTGATGAATCACCTTTGCTATAATGTCTATACGGAATATCTTCATTTCTTTTAATAGTTCCCTTAAAGAATTTTATAAAATGTGGATTAGCTTTGTTAATTCTTTCTAATAATTCTTTGGTTTCTTTATCTTTTCCTAATTTATAATAAAGGGCGAATTGTGGAAATAACATTTCTAATGCTTCTTCTGGATACTTTTTGTATAATTTTAACATTTCCTTTTCTTCTTCTAAAAAAGCATATATAGCCATTAATAAGTATCTAGCACCTGTGTTGTCATTATTATTTAATCTAAGTATCTCTAAACATACATCTCTAGCCTGTTTCGCTTTTCCATCAGCAATTAAATAATCAGCTTTTCTATATAAACCTCTAATATATGGTCGTGTTTCAAATATACCATAGAAATGCCCTATATTATCTTTTTCAAAATATCCTTCTTCTTCTAATCTATCTTTTTCAAAATCTAATCCTTCATTCAACAATCTATCTCTTTTAATGGAATTTTCTTCTAAATCCACTTGAAATAATATTGCATCAAAACAATCTGGACACATTTCGTAAGCTTTTTTTGCTAATTTAATTGCTTGATTCTTAGTTTTAACTTTTTCTGCTTGTTCTAATAATTCATATGCATCATCTAAAATTGTATTTGTGTAATCTATCTCACCATTATTATACTTAGCTATAAATTCTTGTAATTTTTCATTAAGTTCTTCGTCATTTTGTGCATCAGTATTAGCAAAAAATTCATTTAACATATTATTAAGTTTATTATCCATATACTTCTCTAATCTACATTCAACTCATTAATATACTCTATAAAATAAAGTGGAATGTTTACTATTTTACCAGCTTTACTTAAATTATTTAATGAGAATCTAAATGATATTTCATTATCATTTTTAGCATTATATTTTGTTAAACTATTATGATTAGTACTTTTATCTGATTTTACTTCTATAGGAATTATTTTATTATTTCTTTGTATTACAAAATCTATTTCATTTCTATCAAAAGTATAATAATTAGGTGATTCATCCAATAAATAGTTTAACACGTTAGCAACATAATTTTCAGTAAACGAACCTTTAAATTCTTCAAAAAGTCTATTACCATCTAAAACAATTCTACTATCTAAATTGGACATTCTTCTTAAAAGCCCAACATCATTCATATAAATCTTATAAGCAGATAAATCATGATAAGCTTTTAAAGGAAATGCACATTTATTAACTAAATAACACTTAGATATTAAATTAGCATCATTCAACCAATTTAAAGCTCCTTCATATTCTCTGGCACGTGCTCCTTCTTTGACTACTTGATATACAAATTTTTTATTTTCTTTTGCTAACTGTGATGGTATTCCATTCCAAATTAATGATACTTTATTTGCCTCACTTGCATCTGTATGCTTTGAAAAATCATTTTCATAAGAATCTAAAATATTTTTTTGAATCTTATTAACTTTTTCTATATCTTTATCATTTACCCAACTATATACCACTTCTGGCATTCCACCAATTATATAATAAATCTTTAATTTTTCGATAAGTTGAGATTCAAACAATTTAGGAATTTCTCTTATTTCTTTAGTATGTTTCATAACTTCAACTAAGTTCTCTGAATCATCAGCAATTAGAAATTCACTAAAAGTCATTGGATATAAATTTAAAAAGTCTACTTTACCAACTGGAAAAGAAGTTCTAGAAAGTCTTATTCCAAGTAATGAACCTGCACAAGCAACATGATATTCACTTGCTTCTTCACAAAAATATTTTAAAGAATTTAATGCATTAGGGCATTCTTGTATTTCATCAAATATAATTAATGTAGTACTAGGATTTATTTTTTTACCATTCGCTAAAGATAATTGTTCAATAATTCTTTTAGGATCTTTGGTATTTAAAAATAGTTCAGCTAGTCCATCATCATGATCAAAGTTAAAATAAGCCACATTTTCATAATAATTTTCACCAAACTCTTTTAAAATATATGTCTTACCCACTTGTCTTGCACCTTTTAAAATCAAAGGTTTTCTATCTTGACTATTTTTCCAATTAATTAGTTTCTCTGTTATAAATCTTTTCATAGTATCATCTCCTTTGATAACATTATATCACGTTTTTGAAAGAAATATACTATCATTTATCACATTTTTCCAAATAATTTAAATAATTTTATCACACTTTTGTAGTACATCGCGATGGTCATTGTGTAACTAATTATTATTTTCAACGATTTTGGTGTTAACACCAAAATCGGAAATATTCTCTATTTCATTATTTTTTATATAAATACTATTTATATTTATTAATTATTTCCAATTTTTTGTAATTCTTCCTTTTCTAGTTCTTTGATAGATTTTTTTGGTGTTGGCAAATCTTCTGGCATTGTTCCACCTAACTCTTCTATTGCCTTATAGCCAAGTATTTGTTGTAATTCTCTTGCTTCTCAAAACTCATTTCCATGTTCATCAATTTGTTTTATATCTTCAAAGTTTTTTTCAGTATATTCTTCTATATTACTCATTTTAACTAACCTCCTTTGCTGCATTTTTTGCTTCAATATTCGTAAAAGTAGTTTATATATTTCTATGTATACTTTGTTCCAATTGGAACAAAGTATTTAAATGTTATTTAATAAGCTAAATTTGTAAATTATTTCAATATTTTTATCTTTCTCAATAATAATTTAGCCTCTCCAACAATTTCAAATTGCTCGCTATTATATTTATTAACAATAGTTATAGATACACCCATAATCCCAAAATAATCACAAGGTATATCATTAATTGTTTTTACGTTAATTGCATCAAAATTATCATATTTTGGATAATCTTCTGGATTATATTTCTTTGTTAACTCTAATTTCCTATGTCTTCTTTCACTATCGATATTTGTAAGCCACATTGCATTTCCCAAACTTCTCCATTTTTGTCCTGTTTCGTCAACCCAATATCTTGTTGCTCTAGGTTTTGAAGATTTTGGAACTCTAAATTTTATTTCTCCAAATTGATATCCAGTCCACACTTTATCATCTTTAATTAAAGGAAATATTTCTTTATATGTTAATGCATTTTGATTTCCAACTATTAAAAATTTCTTTTGAAATGATTTTAGATGAATAATATGATGTACATATTAATCTCTTTAGGTTTAATACATTAAAATTCTTTAAGAAAAACTTACAAAAATTAGATTCAAACGGATCATCACAATTACAAAGAACAGTCTTATTATCAAAATGAGATTTGTAATGTAAAACTTCGTTCTCAATATCTTCATATCTAGTATAAAATTCATCATCTTTTATTTTCTTTGCATTTTGTAAATTTTTACTCTTATTTGCCATCCTAACCCTCTCCTTATAAAACTAATAATATGTGCTTTAATATGTGACAGTTATGGCATATCACTATACTGCAACAACTTCTAAATTTAATTCTTTAATTATATCTTTTAATAAATTTAATATTTCATTAATATCTATACCATTAGAATATTTGTACTTATTACTATAAATATTCCATAATTTTTCTAATCTTTCATTACTAATGATAAAATCTATAATTTGTTCATAGTCATTTAAATATTCAAATGAATCTCTTTTAGAAAATGTATTATCCACAGCTTTTTTTTAAATATTTATATCTATCTCTTTTCTTAATTTAGTTAAGAAATAATATATATCATAAAAATTATAGATTGTATTGAATTAATTTTTATTTATATATATAATTATTTTGGAGGAATTATAATGTTAA
>CALVIA010000086.1 GCA_944329255.1 uncultured Bacilli bacterium | reverse complement strand
TGTTCTACTTCATGTACTATGTCCCTTTGTATACATTTTTCTATTGGTTTTTCCATTATAGGACCACAATCAATTTGTGGCATGTCACATGGACATTTTCTATTATTAAAAAACATATAAATTTCCTCCTTATCTATATTATAATATGAAAAAAATAGGTTATCGTTAGTATGATAACCTATTTTAATTTATTTGGTTGGAACATTTACATCTATTATTTCACAATCAACAATAGAAGCATCTAAAGTTGGTTTTACATCATCAAGACCATTTACATTTGTAAAATCTATAAAAGGATATAAAAGCATTAACTCGCTATTATTAAAAATTAACATTTGTGAAAATTCATCAAATTTATTTTTTAAATCTTCAAATGAAATTTTACCATTAGTTAAATCATTTTGAATTGTTTTTTTATACATATTAATTATTATTTTTTGAGCTTCTGCAAAAGATGTATTTGGTTCTTTATTATTCATATTATTAAAACAGTTTAATAATTTACCAAATTCTTCTTTATCAATTCCTTTTTCTTCTAACGAAGTCACTATATCTTCCATTGTATTATTCATAAAACCATTTAAAATTATTTCTGGATCTACTATTTTTGAAAATGCAGATATAGCAGTATAATTTAAAGCATTTAATTTTTTCATGCTTTCATCATTATTCATTGTAGATGCTATTGCTTCTGAAACTCCTATGCTAAATCCCTTAGATATTTCATTTTTTTCATATGATTTATTTTGAATTAAAAGCATTTCATTTAAAAACAAATGTTGTAAATCAATTCTATCTTCAAATATTTTTCCTATATTTAATTTTAAACGATTATTTTTATCATCATATATACTGTAATTTTCTATTGAATTATCAATAGTTACATTTAAATTTGATAATTTGAAACCTAAATTTTTATAATCATATTGAGGGTATAACATTGCTAATTCATCCGTAAGAGTAGCTACATTGCATTTAAATGGCTCTCCAAAATTATTATTTTCTTTTATACAATTTCTTAAATATTTAATATTATCTTCCATATTTTCTCCTTTTAAAATGGTAATTTCATATTTCCGTTTTTAAATTGTTTCATCATTTTTTTCATTGTTTCAAATTGATTTAACAACCTGTTAACATCTTGAACTTGTGTTCCTGACCCTTTTGCTATTCGTAATTTTCTTGAGGCCTTAATTATTTCTGGATTTTTTCTTTCTTTTATTGTCATAGATTGAATTATTGCTTCAATATGTGATAATTGTTTTGAATCTATATTAATGTTATTCAATCCCAATTTTGATGCTCCAGGAAGTAATTTAATAATATTTTCAAGAGGTCCTAACCTTTTTATTTGATTTAGTTGATTTAAAAAATCTTCTAAATCAAACTTCCCATTATTTAATTTTTTTGCTGTTTCTTTTGCAAGTTTTTCATCCATAACATCTTCAGCATGTTCAATTAATGATTGAATATCTCCTTCTCCTAATATTCTTCCAACCATTCTATTCGTATCAAACTCGGTTATTCCATCCATTTTTTCACTTGTACCTACAAATTTGATAGGAATATTTGTTAAATGCCTTACTGAAAGAGCAACTCCACCTTTTGTATCTCCATCCATTTTTGTAAGAATTGTTCCAGTAAGAGGTAGTAAATTATTAAATCCTTCTATAACATTTATTGCATCTTGACCAATCATACCATCTATAACCAAAAGTATTTCATTAGGTTTTATTACTTCATTCATTGATTTTAACTCATTCATCAAATTTTCATCAATATGAAGTCTTCCTGCAGTATCAATAAATACATAATCATATCCATTTTCTTTTGCATACTTTATTCCATTTTCTGCTATTTTTACAGCGTCTTTAGAGTCTTCTGCATAGACAAATATATTTAATTGTTTTCCAATTTGTTTTAATTGTTCAATTGCTGCTGGTCTATATATATCACATGCAATAAACATTGGTTTTTTCTTATATTTTTTCCTAACCCAGTTCCCTAACTTTCCAATATGAGTTGTTTTTCCACTACCTTGTAAACCTACTAACATTGCTACATTAAATTTTTCGTTTGAAAGATATGCACTATCTTTTCCCAATAATTCAATTAATTCATCTTTTAAAATTTTCAAAAACATCTCTCTTGGTTTTAGGTTTGAATCTACTATTGTTCCAAGAGCTTTTTCTTTAACATTATTAGTAAACTCTTTTACTACTTTATAATTCACATCAGATTCTAAAAGTGCAAGTCTTACTTCTCTTAATATTTCACTTATGTTTTCTTCAGTTATTCTTCCATATCCTTTTATTTTGTGTATAGCACTTTCTAGTCTTTCTGAAATATTTTCAAACATTTTATCACCAACTTATTTTTTCTAATTTCCTTTTTATATTTTCATCTTTAATGTCACTTATAATTTTATTCAATTTTATTTTTTTTTCATAAAAATTTAATTTACTTTCATAAAATTTTAATTTTGCTTCAATATTTTTTAAATGCTTATGGACTCCATTTCTTGATATATCTAAATTTTCACTTATTTCTTTTAATGAAAGATTGTCAAAATAATAATATTCAAAAAACTTTTGTTTTTTTTCATCTAATAAAGTTCCATATATATCATATAAATTAATTAAATAAATTCTTTCTTTCATTAAATCATATCCTTAAATAATCCATAAATATATTTTTCTATATCAAATGGAATTAAATCTTCCATTTTTTCTCCTAAACCTACGTATTTTACAGGAATATTAACTTTTTCTTTAATTGCAAGAACAATTCCGCCTTTTGCCGTTCCGTCTAATTTTGTTAGTATAATTCCAGTAATATTTGTTATCTCTTTAAAACTTTTTGCTTGACTTATTCCATTTTGTCCAGTTGTAGCATCTATTACAAGCAATGTTTCATGTGGTGCATTAGGAATAAATTTACCAATTACCTTATTTATTTTTTCTAACTCTTTCATTAAATTTATTTTATTTTGAAGCCTTCCTGCTGTATCAATCAAAACCACATCAAAATTTTCTGTTTTTGCTTTTTCAAGTCCATCATAAATTACGGCAGATGGATCTTTAGAATTACTTTTTACAACAGTACATTCAAGTTTTATGCCCCATTCTTCTAACTGCTCAATTGCACCAGCTCTAAAAGTATCTCCAGCAATTAACATTACTTTTTTTCCTTCTTTTTTTAATTTATATGCAAGTTTTGCAATTGAAGTTGTTTTTCCAACACCATTTACCCCAACAAATAATATAATTGTTGGCCCATTATTATTATAATTTATTTTAGTAGTTAATATCTCATCTTCAACATATATAATAAATAATTCATCAACAATTATTTCTTTTAACATTTCCGTATCTTTTATATTTTCAGTTTTAACTCTTTTTTTAAGTCGATCCATAAATTCCATTACAGTATTAACACCAATATCTGCCATAATTAATATTTCTTCTAATTCATCAAAATATTCTTCTGTAACTTCTTTATATTTTTTTGATAATTTTCCTAATTTAGAAGTAAATTCAATTCTTGTTTTTTCTAATCCTTTATCATACTTATTTGTAATCTCAGTATTTTCTTTTTTTGTATTATCTATAAACATATTTTTTAATTTATTAAAAATTCCCATTTTTCATCCCCTAATTTCAATTAATTATTTTTCCTAATTTACCTTCTTTATCCAATTGTCTTAATTTTTCACAAGATTCATACGTTAAATCAACATATTCATCCCAAGTCATTTTATCTTTAAATCTTTTGTACATTTTATCTACTCTACAAATTTCTGGCCTAAAATCATATATTATGCATTCTCTTTTTTGATCATTATAATATTTACATACTCCATTACCATTATCCAGAAATTTATCTTCTTCTGTATGCCCTACTGCTTTACAACAGCATCCGCATCTTATACATATGAACTTCTTTTTATTTTCATTCATTATATCACCTTAAATTTCTATTTAATATTGTAACACAATTTAATAATATAAACAATTTTAATATTTAAAAATTATCAACGTAAATTTTTAGACTAAAGTCCGTTTTTTAACGGATCTTTTTCTTTATCAGATTTATTGCCGTTTTTTTAGTGAT
>CALVIA010000085.1 GCA_944329255.1 uncultured Bacilli bacterium | reverse complement strand
TAGATGAAATAGATTCTAAAACAGAAGAAATAAAAAGTGATATATATAAACAAGATGGAATTTATCATATTGAAATGGATGTTCCTGGAATAAACAAAGAAAATATATCAATTGAAACAAACAAAGGATATTTAAAAGTAACTGTTGAAAGAAAAACAGAAAATGAGGAAGTAAGTAGTTTTATAAAAAAAGAAAGAACATATGGAAAGTTTCAAAGAATATTTTATTTAGGCGAAATTGATGATAATAATATTAAAGCAACAATAAAAAATGGTGTTTTGAAAATAGATATTCCTACACAGGATATTAACACAACAAAAAAACAAATAGAAATTGAAGATTAGTAATTAATCTTCTTTTTTTTTATATAATGTAATATGAGTGAATTTAATAAAATTATTTTAAGCATGATTTCAGGTTTTTCAACATTAATAGGATTTTTATTTATTTTTTATAAACAAGATGGAAAAAAAATTTTAACAAAAGCATTAGCATTTGCTAGTGGAGTTATGATTACATTATGTGTAATTGATTTAATACCTACAAGTATTACTTTTTTATCAAAAAAATATGATAATAAGGAAATAGTTATTTATAACATAATATTTTTTTTAATTGGATATTATTTTTCTTATTTTTTATCAAGTTATTTAATTGAAAACAATAAATTATATAAAGTAGGAATAATATCTACAATATCAATTACGTTGCATAATGTTTTAGAGGGAATTGCAACTTATATAATTTCAACAGTTAATATTAAATTGGGGATTATGTTTACATTAGTAGTAATACTACATAATATCCCAGAGGGTATAAGTATATCATTTCCAATATATTATTCTACTAAAAATAAAAGAAAAGCATTTATATATACATTTATATCAGGAGTAAGTGAAGTTTTAGGGTCAGTTTTAGCATGTATTTTTTTACACAAATACATAAGTGATTTATTTATAGGAATATTGTTTTCAATTATATCCGGCATAATGACGTATTTGGGAATTAATGAATTGTTTAAGACTAGCTATATGTCAAATAAAAAATTATGTATAACATATTCATTTTTAGGATCAATTTTTATATTAATTGTAAAAATTTTTCAAAATAAAATTTAAAAAAAGTTACATAATAAAACTAGGTGATGATATGAATATAAATTATGCAGAATTGTTAAATGTAACTCTTAGAGCGTTGATTTCTTTAATAACTTTGTTCTTAGTAACAAAAATGATTGGAAAAAAACAAGTATCTCAATTAAGTTTATTTGACTATGTTATAGGCATTTCTATAGGAAATTTTGCAGCAGAAATGACTATAAATTTAGAATCTGAGGAAATATACGGAATTATAGCGGTATTAATATTTGGATTAGTTGCTTATATTGTATCAATATTAACAATTAAAAGTATTACTTTAAGGCGTTTTTTTATGGGAACACCAACAATTTTGATACAAAAAGGAAAAATACTCCAAAAAAATTTTATTAAAGTGAGATATGACATAAATGATATATTGGAACAGTGTAGAATTAAAGGGTATTATGATATAAGTAATATTGAATATGCAATTGTAGAAGCAAATGGAGAACTAAGTATTCTTCCAAAAGCAGATTATAGGCCAAGTACTAATATAGATAATAAAAATAAGGTACAAAACGATGGATTATGTGCAAATATAATAATTGATGGAAAATTAATGCATAATAATATAAATTATGTTAACATAACAGAAGAAAAGATTTTAAAAGAGTTAAAAAATAAAAATATTGATATAAATAATATATTATTGGCAACATACGATATAAATAATAAAATTAAATTTTATGAAAAAAACAAAAATGAGAAAGAAATAAAAGTATTAGAATAAAATTAAATAGGTGATATAATGAAAAGGTTATTTATAAGTATTTTTATAAGCTTAGGAATAGGTATTTTATCAGCTGTTTTAACATCAAGTAGTATGGATATATATACATATTTAAATAAACCATCATTAGCGCCACCATCAATAATATTTCCCATAGTTTGGACAATATTGTATATATTAATGGGTATAAGTGCATATTTAATATATAAATCAAATGATAAAAATAAAAAAGAAGCACTAATAATTTATGGTATACAATTAATATTAAATTTTACATGGACTATTATATTCTTTTTATTAAAATTTAGATTATTAGCATTTATAAATATAATATTATTATTAATATTTATAATAATTATGATAATAAAATTTTATAAAATAAACAAAAAAGCTTCACTTTTACAAATTCCATATTTATTTTGGGTGTTATTTGCAACATATTTAAACTACGGATTTTATATTTTAAATAAATAAATTAAACAAAAAAAGTAATAATCAAACAAATTATTATTTTTTTTGTTTTTTTAAATAACAAAATATAAAAAATAATAATTTGATTTTATAAAAAATATAAGTAGAATTGAAGGAAAAGGAGGCATTATGAAAAAAATAATTTTTATAATAATATTATTATTAATGTTTGTAACAAATACTAAAGCATCAGAAAATGATGCTGATGTAAGATTACAATATGTTCCTAATGTATATATAAATTATAAAAAAAATAATTTAAGTTACTGGGGACAATTTGCATATATTTATGTAAATGATACAATTGCATATTGTATAGATGTAAAAACGCCTGTTATAACAGGAGAATATACAAGTAAAAAAGAAGAAATAAATAATTTAATTTTATTAGCAGGGTATTTTGGTTATAATTATCAAAATAAAAATAGTTTAAAAGATTATATGGCAACACAAAAATTAATATGGGAATATTTGGGTGATGATGTGTACTTTACGACAAAAAGTGAAGGTAAAGGAGATATAATAGATGTTAGTGATTTAGAACTCGAAATAATATATAAAATAAATAATCATGCGTTGTTTCCGTTGTTTAATGAAGAATTTAATTTTAGGATAGGAGATAAAATAAACATAACTGATCATAATAATATTGTTAATAAATTATTACTAGAAAACAATAGTAATAATGATATTAATATAATTAATGATAAAATAAATTTTAAATTAAATGAAAAAGGAACTAATTATTTTAAATTAACTACAAATTATATCCCTAGATTTGAAAATGTAATTTACGAAGCAGAAAATTCACAAAAAATAATAAAAATTGGAAAAATAGAAAATGTATATAATATATATCAATATAATGTTGAAGGAGCAACATTAACACTAAATTTAAAAGATAGTTTGACAAAAAATAAGGAAAATACTGGAAAAACTTCTTTTAATGGAAACGTTTTTGAATTATATAAAGATGATTTATTAATTGATACAGTAACAACTGATGAAAAAGGAGAATGCCTAATAAAAGATTTAAATTTTGGAAAATATTATTTAAAACATATTAAAGCAAGTGAAGGATATAATATACATAATATTATTGAAATTAATATAGATGAAAATAATGTAGATAAAAAAATAGATATAGATTTAGATCCTAAAAAAATAAATGTAAATATTACAAAAGAATATGGATATAAAAAATTAAATTATATATTAAAAGATATAGGAATTAACTTTGATGTTTATAATTCAAAAAATGAAAAAATAAAAAATATTACAACCGATGAGAATGGGAATTGTAATTTAGATTTATATTATGATGATTATATAATTGTACAAACAAATAATAATATAGAAAAATTTAAAAAAAATACGATTAATATATATGTAAATGATTTTAATGAAAACAAAAATATCGAAATATTTGATAAATATTATAAAGTTAGATTAAATATATTTTTAAGAGAAAAAAATACTAAGGAGGGAATTAGTAATAAAGAAATTAGAATAGATGAAAAAAAATATATAACAAATGAAAATGGTAATATAATAACAGATTTATTAGATATAAATACATATAAAATAACACAAGAAAAAAGTAAAGATTATATAACAATAGATGAAATGTATATAAATATAAACGATGAAAGTAAATTATATTTAAAAAACAATGAAATATTTTTAGATATAAATATTATAAATGAAAAAAAACTTTTAAATATAATAGAAGATAATAATGAAAATATAAATACAGATAAAAATGAAGAAGATAATAAAATTGAAAATATAAATA
>CALVIA010000084.1 GCA_944329255.1 uncultured Bacilli bacterium | reverse complement strand
TTTATTCAAACAAAGTTCACCTTTGTTTGTTATCTACTAAATAATTAAAAATGTAACATTTCTAAAAAATCTTAACATTTGTTTTTTATATTTAAAATAAAATAAATAAGTAAAATATATAAGATATTAAATATATAAATATATATTATATTTTTTACTAAATATAATATTGAAACATTTATATTATATATATAATATAATATAAAACAATTTATTAAATTATAAATAAATATAATAAACATAGAAGTAACAATTATATTTAATAAATTGTATTTTTTATATGAAAATATATATTTAATAATGTATGCAATAAATAAATATAATATAGTATTTATAAATATATTAGAATATAAGATATCGTATACTAATCCAGTAAACAAACTTATTATATAATAATGCTCTTTTTTATATAAAAATATTAAGGATAATAATGTTGAATATATAAAGATATTTTCTATATGTAGTAATGGATTTATTATTATAGAAATAATTAGTATCATTTTTTTATTACACAAACATATTTTATATTGTTATAATTAGCATTTGGTTTAACTAATGCTATTTTAGATAGTCCATCACTATTTTCTTTTATATCAACAACTTTCCCAATTAAAATACTATCCTTATATGTATTTGTAAAATTTGATGTTGTAACATTTAAATTATCTTTATATTCTAATGATTTAGTTAATTCACTTATAGTAAATAGATTATTTATTTTATCATATTTTGATATGATTCCATATACATTTTCATTATCTTTTATTGCAACAGTAATTTTTTTCTCTTTATTAATGTTTGTTAAAAGTGATATTTTTGATGAATTTGTATATACGTCTTCAACTATACCAATTAATCCAGTATTGTTTATAATCATATCCCCTACTTCTATTTTATCATCTTTTCCTTTATTTATTTTTAATGTATTATACCAAAACTCTGGGTCTCTATATATTACTGTTGCATTTATACAATTATTTATATTTAATATCTCGTTATTTTCTTTTATTTTATCTTCTAATTCATTTATATAACTTTTTAACAGATCATCTTCTATAATTATATTTTTATCACTTATTAATAATATTTTTTCCATAAACAAATTATAAATGTTTTTTATATTACATGATAAAGATAATAATATAAATATTATTGATAATATAATTATAATATTTTTTTTATTCTTTTTATTTTTATACATAATCATTTCCCTTCAAAAAAGCTATAATATGAATTATTTCCAATAATTATATGATCTAATATGGGTATATTATTTAATTTACCTATTTCTATTAAATTATTTGTAAAAACAATATCTTCTTTACTTGGAGTTGGATCTCCAGATGGATGGTTATGTACACATATAATAAAAGATGCACTTGTTAAATATGCATTTTTAAATATTTCTCTTGGATGTGCTACACTTTTATTAATTGTACCTACAAATAATAATTTTTTTTCTATAATTTTATTTTTACTATCTAAATATAAAGCATAAAAATGTTCTTGTTGTTTATATTTTAAAATATTATTAAATATTTTATAAATATCATTACTATCTCTTATTTTTATTTCATTAATATTTTTTTCTAAATATACTCTTCTTCCTAATTCTATTGCTGCAATTAATTCTATAGCTTTTACTTTCCCAATTCCTTCTATTTTCATTAACCTATTTATATTTAAATATTTTAAATTAGATATATCTTTAAATTCCTTTAAAACAAAATTCGAAATATCTTTTACAGATTTATTTTTTGTACCAGTTTTTAAAATTATTGAAATTAAATCTTCATTAGATATATTTTTAACTCCATAATTAATCAATCTTTCTCTTGGCCTATCATTTATAGGTATATCTTTAATTAAGATATTATTCATTAAATAACTCCTTATATTTTTTTATTATATTTTTTTGTATATTAAGTATTTCTTCATTACTTTTTTTTTCATAATTATCATTATAATTTAGATAATCTAAAAATTCTAAATTATTTATAATTTTTTCTCTTATGTATATATCATTCCCTAATTGTTTATGAATTTCTTTTATAATATTTGCATTTTCTATTGTTCTTGTTATTCCTATGTATACTTTATAAAAATCATCAACTTCTAACAAGTAATCGCTTATTTTTAAATTATCCACTTTTTCCTTACTATTATAGCTTCCATATAAAAGCATATATACTTTTTCATTCGTAGAAATCACTTCAAGAGTATCATCTAATTTATTTTTATATATATTAAAAATATAATTTCCAAACATAACACTTATAAATCCGCTTATTAAACACATAATAAATAATTTTTTCATATTATCACCAATTATATAATAGTTATTAATTTAGTAAAAATTTGTAGAAATATATTTAATATGTGAAATATATATTATCTTTTAAAAGATTTAAATTTTTTATCGAAGTATTAATTTTAATATTAGAAATACATATATTTGTTACATATGAATTATTATTTATCATATATTGAATATAATTGTTTTTAAATGAATTTAATACATAATTAAGATCATTTGAATAATATAAGAATTCATTAGAAATTTTATTATATGGTACTATTTCTAATATTTTAAATTCTTCTTTTTTTAAATTACTTAATTTATTTAAAAAATTATTAGTATTTAATGTACAATCTTCAAAATTTAATATAAAATTATCAAAAGTATTTATATCTTTTCCATAATAATTTAATGAATATGTAATAGTTTTTTCTTTTTTATAATTAATTAACAAAAGTAATGTAGTAATACATAATATTATAATTATTTTTTTCATATTACCACCATTAATATTATTATCTTATACGATTTTATATATACAATTTATGTATATTATATTTTACTAAATTTATACTAATAAACGGTGATTATATGAAAAGTATTTGGAATGTTAATGTTAAAGAATATCCTAGCTTAAAAGAAGATAAATATTTTGATATATTGATTATTGGTGGTGGTATTACTGGAATAAGTATTTGTTATTATTTAAAAGAGTGTAAATACAAAATTGGTTTAATTGAACAAAACAAACTATTTTCTTCAACTACTTTAAATTCAAGTGCAAAACTTACATATTTACAAAAAGACATATTATCTAAAATAAGTAAAAATCGTAATATAGATATTGCATTAGAATATTTAAATTCTCAGATAGATGCGATTAATAATATTAAAAATATAATTAAAAAAGAAAAAATAGATTGTGATTTAGATAAAAATGATTCGTTTTTATTTACTTTAAATAAAAAAAATAAAAATAAAATATCTGAAGAATATAAATTGTATAAAAAATTTAATATAAACGCTGTTAAAATTATAAAATTACCAGATAATATGAAAGTATCGTCTGGATTTAAAGTACCTGATACTTATGTATTTCATCCTTTAAAATATTGTAATTCTTTATTAAAATTAGTTGATAAAAATATAAGTATTTATGAAAATACAAGATTTATTAAATACATTAAATATAGTAATTATTATAAAGTAATTACAAATAATAATAATTATATAAAATGCAAATATTTGATTTTTGCAAATAGTTACCCTAATTTTTTATTTCCTTATCTTTTTCCGATAAAAACATATATAGAAAAAGATAATGTAATATGTGAAAAAAGTAAAAATTTATATTTTAATGCTATAAATATAGATGATAATTTGTTATCTATAAGATATTATAAGAATTATATTATTAAAGTTGTTAATTCTAATAAATTAAATGTTAAAAGTGTAAATGATAATATAAATAAAAACTATATTTATAAATTTAATAATTATGATATCATAACATATGATTATATGCCTTTTATTGGTAAAATTGATAGAAATATATATATTGCAAGTGGATATAATACATGGGGAATGACTAATTCAAATATTGCTGCAAAAACAATAAGTGATTTAATATTATTTAATGATAGCATTTATAAAAAGTTATTTGATCCTTATAGAAAAATAAAAATTATAAATTTTTTAAATTTATGTTCAAATATGTTTCAATCATTATTTTCTTTTTTATCATCTCATTTATGTAAAAGAGATTATGCAACTATAAAGTATATAAATGGTAAAAAATACGGAATTTATATTGATAAAAATAAAAAAAGATTAAAATAAATTTTAATCGCCAACCTTTTCAAGGTTGGTTATTTTAATATATAATGTTTATATG
>CALVIA010000083.1 GCA_944329255.1 uncultured Bacilli bacterium | reverse complement strand
TCATTTTTATCCATATAATCCCTACTTTCATTAAAAATATATGTAAGAAATAATAATATATGAAAAATATTAAAAACATTTTATAATAAAAAATTTAATTAGTTATATATTTTTAACCAATTAAATTTTGTTTCTTTTTATAAATTAAAAAATAATATATTAAATAAATTAATAATCCAAGTATTAACCCTATATTATGTGCAACCATTGTCCATATTCCACTAGTATAAGTAAATATTAAACCGTAAACTATAAGATATATTTTTGCTTTCTTCGAAAAAGATTTAATATATCCTTTTTCAGTCAAACACATTCCTAGTCCAGTTCCTATTAAACCAAATACAGATATTGAAGTTCCAGCTATAAGTGAATCTCCTGAAACTAGCATGTTTGAAATGAAAACACCTAAAACACCTACAATAATAAACGAAAATAATGTAAGTCCAACCCCTCTATTTTTTTCTATATTATTTCCAACAATATATAATGCAATTAAATTTACAATAATATGCAATATAAATTGGTGCATAAAAATATATGTAAATGGTTGCCAAAAATTTAATATCTTACCATCAATAAAAGTTAAAGCCATAATTTCATATAATTTTCCAAAATTTAGACCTAATATTTTTATAAATAATGCATTAGAATTCAAATTTTGTCCAGCAATCGTTATAGTTAAATTTTCTTCAATATCAACAGGATTTGATCCGAGAAAAAATCTATCAATTATATATACTAATATACAAATTAAAATAATAATATTAGTTGTTGTCATAATCTTTTTTTTCATTTTATTCTACACTCCTTATATAACACACATTTTATCATAATTTTAAAGTTTTTTAAAATGCTATTATAAATATTTACATTACTATACTAAAATATCATAACATTACTAATTTCAAATATTTATAAAAAATTCAAAATTATATATTAATTAAATAACATTCCTCATTAAAAAAAATATGTTACTAAGCTTAATTTTATAATTTTTGTTATTTTTTAATTATTCCATTTATATTTTGTATATCTGCCACCAGAGATTTTAACAATTTTATCTTCTTTAAGTAATCTATTTAAAGTTCTTTCAATTGTAATTTCACTTAAATCAGGACATTTACTTATAATAAATGCTTTATCTATTGGAACCATATTATTTGTTGTGAGAAATATTTATTCTAGAATCAAATTTCTTATAAGCACTTAATATTATTCCCAAATAATATTCTACAAAATGCGAATAATCATTTTCATTATTATCCCAATTTATGGAGCTTTTTCTAATGAATCATAATAACTTTCTTTTGTTTCTTCTATATTTTTTTCAATACTAATATATTTTCCTACCATATAATCAGCTTTATATAGTAATAATAAAGTAAGTAATCTACTCATTCTACCATTGTAGTTATCATTCCATCTCCACCTAATTTATGATAACTATTATAAATTTCTTCAATATTTTCCTTTATATAACTAGGACAATAACCTAGTTCTGAATACAATTCATATATTCTTATAATCTCATTATTAAGTAAAGCTTTAATACCACTTTTTAAACCAACATATTGTTTAAACATATATATTAATAATGTTGTTATTGTAGTAAATAAAAATTCTACCCAATAATTTAAAATTAATTCCATATTTCCCTTTATAAAAATTAAAAGAATTAATTTTCTTTAAATTAACTCTTTCTCTTTTTCAAATTTATCTTCTTCAAATTCAATACCAAACGATTTTAATTTTTCATATTCTTCTTCAGTCCTACAATTTATAAAACTTATTTTTTCATGAGCTATTGACCAAAACCAAATATCATCATTAATATATATACATAAATCTTCCAAATTTATTGGATAAATAAAATCATATACACCATCAACTGAATCAGTTAAAAATTTAACAATTGAACTTTGAAATCTAAATTGATAACAAATACCACTATCTATATGTTCTTCTTCTATCAAACACCCTTTATACATGGATAAAAAATTTTTAATTTTATATCTAAAAACAAATAATTTAATAATATCTGATAAATAAGTTTTTTTATATAAATAATTTAATTTATTATATCTTTTAACTTTAATTTCATTATTTGCAACTCTATTTTTTAGATGGCTAAGTACATTCATCAAACCTTTATTGTTAATAAACATTTTTTCATCATTTATATATTCTAAACATATTTCATCAATTAATTTTTCAGAATAATTATTTATAATATAATCCTTTGAAAACCTAGGATTTGATAAAATTTTATTTAAATTATATTCTTCATCAGTTGTCATAGATTCTATCATAGTATTTCTATGCAATGAAAAAGATGTACAACATTTTGAAGCATATAAAATTAATTTTTTATATGCTTCTTTATTTATTGTTTTTATATACATATTTTCCTCCTAAAATTTAATAACCTAAATACCAAATATGTGGATGATTTGAAATACCTTCAACATGGAAATGATAATAATATCCTGGTTTTATGTCATGTTTCTTATCAAAATAAAATGGTTTATTTATTATACTTGCTGCATTTATTGCTACTTTTCTTGCATCATATTTAGTATCACACATAACACTATTAGTCTCTAATACTTCTTGAGTTGCTTCATTAATAGTTAATCTATCTCCACGATGAACATCATTATCTGTTTTATCAACCCAAGCTTTAGTACATGGTTTTGAATTATTTTTATTAGTTGAATTTTTTACTTTATCTTTAGGTAACACTGTAGATTTTACTTGTTCTTTTACTTTTTCTATAGTATCTGTTTTTTTTCGTTCAACTGTTGAAATGATATCTCCTATTGCTGATTTCAATGTTGGCGCAACACTCTTAGTAATACAATAAGTAGCAACAATACCAATAGCATATTTAAGAATTGTAACAGCAGTAGGTAAAGCTATAGCAAAATTTCCATCAAAATCAACACATGAAATCGGATTATTATTAGAGTATACAAATAAATTATATGTAATAAACTCATAATCTCTACCAAATTCAGCATCAGCATTTATAAATCTACCAAATGTTGGACTATAATATCTACTATTTAAATAATATAAATTTGTTTCTTTATCATAATAATAACTTCTATATCTAAATGGATTTATATTGGCTATATGGTTATTATTTGTAATTATATTCCCATTGTTATCTATTATGGAAATATTAACCAATTTAATTAATTATTTTAATATTATACAAAATATAATCACAATAATTAAAATTAAAACTAAATATAAAATCGTATTTCCAAAAAAATTGTAAATTATTTTCAATATATATCTTTCTCATATTAATAAGATATCATATCTAAATATATTTTTCAACATGCACATTTTCAAATATTAAAAATAAAAGTGAGAGTTAATTAAAATATTAACTCTCATCTATTTTATTATCATCTTCAAATATTGCTTTACCATTTATAATGTAACCATAAATGATTGTGCTGTTATTGTTTTCTATAACTCCTATTTGATGTTGTTCGTTATTTTCATCGTATATTATGAATTGTAGTACAAATTTGTCTTCATCGTATTCTTCTACAAGTTCCCAATCTCCTGCTTCAGTTTTCTTAATTTTTCCAAAATGTTCTTTTAATACTTCTGACTTTTGAAATTTTTCTAAATGATATTTATTAAATTTCATTTTGCTCATTACTGCCATTAAAAACATAATAACTATGAATGCAACAAGAATACCTGCACATATTTTTACTAAAAACCACATTTTATCTTCAAATTTCATATTTACCTCATTTAATCAACATTATTTTTTTGTATTTCTTCATCATCAATCACTTTAACAATTGTTCCTATTCTTAGATGTTCAAAGTAATGTATCTTAACTTTTGTTCCTACCTCTAAATTTTTATAATAAAATAATCGAATCGTTTCTCCAGAAGCACTACAATATGATTGAGAATTTTCTTCTTTTGTATACCTTCCTTCAATTACACATTCTGATGTCTTATATTTGTGCTGAATTACATTTGGTAAAGCGGGAAAGGATAGTACGGATGCTATTGAAATAAATATAACTACAATTGACATTAGTACAATACCAAATATATTCCAAAAATAAAAGTGCTTGTTTACTTCATCCCAAAAAATTTTACTAGATTTATCTTTTCTATAAATATTTTCCCTTTTCACAATAAAATTATATATTTTTCTTATACAAATTATCGATATAAAT
>CALVIA010000082.1 GCA_944329255.1 uncultured Bacilli bacterium | reverse complement strand
TTTTACTAGTTTAACTTTACCATCTACTATTCCTATTATTCTCCACACATCTCCATCAAATGATACATAATTTTTTACTACTTCATTACTTCCTGCATATCTTATGTTTGCATCTATTGTATCATCTTTTACAAGTCCATTTTCACTTGCTGCACTATTGTATAAATATTCTATATATTTTTTTAAATTATTTTGAATGGTTACTCTTCTTTCTATTTGTTTTGTTTTGCCTGAATAAGTAACGGTATAATAAATTATATTTGTATATGATCCATCTTCATTATTTATTGTTTCTTTGGTTATTTTTGCTTCTAATTTTTCCCCATCTAGTGTAGATGCAATATATCCTGGATCTTCAAAGGTATCTATACCATACAATGTTATATTTTTGTCTCCTAGTAACACTAAATTAAAATCAGATATTCCACTTAAACTATCTTGTTTATTTTTATTTGCTAAAAGTTTTGTGTTATTTAGTACCATAAGAGTTGATCCTAATAGTAACAAAAAAAACACTAACAAAATATATACATATGTAGATAATATAAATCCCTTTTTGTTCATATTGCCTCCTATTATATAAATTAATTATATATTTAAATATATATAAAAGCAATAAAAAAAACTAAATAATTAGTTTTTCATATCATCCATTAATAGTTGTAATCTTGGTTTTATATTTTTCATAAATCTTTCCATAGCACCATCTTTATATGATATGTATGCTAATACCGCTATTCCACCTATCATTGTTCCTAAAATATAATTTTTCATATTATCACCTCTTTATTATGATGTACAATATTTAAAAATATATACTTTCTTTTAATAAATCACTTAACAATGTATTTCTTGTTTCTTCTTCAATTCGATTCACACCATATAAAAATGCGTTTTTTTCTCCAACTAAAGTAAGTGATTTTTTTGCTCTTGTAACTCCTGTATATATTAGTTTCCTGTAAAGCATTTTTTTATATGATAAATCCATGGGCATAATTACTAAATCAAATTCACTTCCTTGACTTTTATGTATGCTTATTGCATAACCTAATCTTAAATCTTCAAAATTTTTTTTAGTAAATTCTACAATTACTCCATCAAAATTTATTATGGCTGTTATATTATTAGTTGTTTTTATAATACTATCTATTATACCAATATCTCCATTTGATATTTCTAAATCATTTATATTTTTTGTTTGTAATACTTTATCTCCTTCTCTAAATACAATATTATTGCATTCGTATTCATCTTTATTTTCTTTTTTAGGATTAAATATTTCTTGTAATTTATTGTTTAAATTATCTATTCCATTTTTCCCTTTATACATTGGTACTAATACTTGTATTTGACTTTCATTATAGCCTTTTTCTAATGCTTTTTTACATAATTCACATACAATTTTATCTATATTTTCTTTATTAGTTTCTATAAAATTATAATCTGATTTTTTTTCTGTAAAATCCTCATTTATTTTAGCATTTTTTATTTCATTTGCAAATGAAATAATGTATGAATCTTCTTTTTGCCTATATAATTCATTTAAATAAATTACTTTTATTATTTGACTATCAATTATATCTTTTAAAACTTGTCCAGGTAGTACACTAGGAAGTTGATTGTAGTCTCCTACCATAATAATTTTTACATTATCACTAAGTCCTTCTAATAAATTATTCATTAAAAATATATCCATCATTGAAACTTCATCTATAATTACTATTTTTGCTTTACTTTTATTATATTTATTAATTTGAAATGTGTCGGTTTCTTTATCCCATCTTAAAAATTTATGAATTGTAACTGCTTTAAAATTTGTTGCTTCCGTTATTCTTCTTGCTGCTCTTCCTGTTGGTGCAAGCAAAACCATTTCTTCGCATAATCTTTCATCTGTTATTTTATTGATTTGTTTATAACATTCAACTATTCCCTTTATAATAGTTGTTTTTCCTGTCCCTGGTCCTCCCGTTATAACATTTATGCTATTTTCTAATGAAGTTATAATTGCTTTTTTTTGCATTTCATTATACTTTATATTTAATAAATTTTCTAACATTAAAATGCATCCTTCTATTCCTTTTATTTTTTCTTGTTTTTTTGTTGCTAATAATAATAACTTTTTACTAATTGAAGTTTCAATTTCAAATATATTTCTTAATATATATTTATCTTCTAATATTATTATTTCATTTTCTTTATTTAAATTTAATATAAAATACTCAAAAGTTTTTATATCTATTTCAATATCTAAGTTTTTATATAATCTTAAATATATCTGATTAAAAGATAGATATGTACTTCCTGTTATTAAACATAATTCAAACATTGAATATATAATACATGATTTTATTCTTCTTTCGTCATCTTTTTTTATTCCAATTAATAGTGCAATTTTATCAATTGTATTAAATCCTATTCCTTTTACTTCATTTAATATATCATATATATTATTTTCTATAATTGTAATTGTATTTTCTTTATATCTTTCATATATTTTTACAGCCTCTGACATGGAAAAACCTTTTTCTTGTAGAAATAATATATTTTTATAACTTAATTGTTCATCATATAAAATATCATAAATTTGTTTAGCTTTATCTTCTTTTATTGATGGAACAAGCAATAAATTATTATAATCTTCTAATATTAAATCTAATGTATTATCTCCTAATTTTTCTACTATTTTTGTAGCGGTTTTTATACCAATTCCTGGAAATAACCCAGATGATAAAAAAGCAATAATACTATTTTTTTCTTCTGGTATAATTTTTTCATAGTAGGTAACTTTAAATTGTAAGCCATATTTAGGATGTTCATTTATATCCCCATAAAAAACATAATCACAATCTGTTAACAATTCATGAAAATTTCCGTTAAATGTAATCGTCTTATTTAAATATTTATCTAAATTAGTATCATTCGTTTCTCTAATTTTAAATATACCTACCATGTATCCTTTTTCTGTCTTATAGAAAATCTCTCTAACATTTCCTTTTATAAATGAATTCATAGAACCTCCATAAATTTATTTTAAATTTAATTTAACTAATGTCATACCATCATTAAAAAAACATATTTTATATTCGACTACATTTTTATTTGTTTTTAGAGTATCTAATGTAACTTTTTTTAATATTCCTTTACCCTTACCATGAATAATAGCAATATATTTGTTTTTTAGCTTTATATTTTCATTTACAAAATCATTAATATACATTCTAGAGGTTTCACTATACTCCCCATGTAAATCTAATTTTGGTAATTTATTTATATCAATTACTTCTTCAAACATTTTTTATAAATACTCCTTACTTTATTGATATCAGGAATAGAATTAATTATTCCAATTTTTGTTGTAGATAATGCAGCAGTAATATTTGAAAATAATATGGAATTATAAACATTAAAACCACTTAAAATTGAATATACAAACGCAGCATGAAACACATCTCCTGCTCCATTAGAATCCACTGAAGTTACATTTATTGAAGGTACAATTATTATCTCATTATTTTCTTGATATAATGCACCATCTTTTTCAATAGTTATAATAATATTTTTAAATTCTTTAAGTTTTTCAAAAATTATTTTCAAACTATCTTTATTATTTATATCTATATTTAGTTTAGTATAATTTTCAATAAAATCTTTAGAGCAAATAACATAATCTGCATACTTTGCTAATTTTATATTATCATCTGTATTTCTACCTAAATCCATTATCTTAATTGAATTTTTATTTTTTTCAATTAATTCTTTTGTAGTTTCATACTCATTTCCATCATATAATATTAAATCTGGTTTAATTTTTATTTTTTTTGTTAAATTAATTTTATTATTTTTTTTTGAAAAAACAGTTCTGCTATTTGTTTTTTTATTTAATAAAACAAAATTTATTGTTGTATTTATTTTTTTATTTATTTCTAAATATTTTATTTTTAGTTTTGAATTTTTAGCTTGATTGATTATTTTTTTTCCTGCATCATCATTTCCAATTACTCCTGCAAAGTATGTATTAACCTTCCATAAAGATAATAAATATGCTGCATTAAAAGCTTCTCCTCCCGCACATTCAGTTGAAATTTCAACTCTATGTTTTATATTTTCTTTAGGATATTCATCAAACATCATTGTTATATCGTAAACTACATTGCCTATACAAAGTACTTTCATTTTATCACCATTTTAATTGTACCAAATTGCTATCGCAAAGTCTATAAATAACAACATACATTATTGCAAAATAAAATGTGTTGGGTTATTAT
>CALVIA010000081.1 GCA_944329255.1 uncultured Bacilli bacterium | reverse complement strand
AGAAAACAATTATTGATAGAGTTGGCTGAGAAATATGAAGATATGGAGTATTTCAAAGAAGATCCTATCATATTTCCCAGACAATACACTAAAATACAAGACATAGAAGTCAGTGGTTTTATAAGTGCCTATCTTGCGTTTGGTAACAGGAAACAAATTGTCAAGAAGTGCAAAGTGATTGATGATATGTTTGAAGGGAAACCTTATGAATGGTTGATGAATCGGAAATATGAAAAATTCAAAGACAATAACGATGTTTTTTATCGGTTTATTAAATATGAGGATTTGCATAGAATATTTGGCATTTTATTTGAGACATATGATTGTTATGGGAAGTTAGAATTCCTTGCCGAACATTGGCTACATCAGGGCAAGGAATTACCATATAAATTACAAGAAATATGTTCAAAGTCGAAGAAGTTTGTGATGCCAACCAGTGCTTGTAAGAGAATGTGTATGTTTCTACGGTGGATGGTTAGAAAAGATTCACCAGTTGATATTGGCATATGGAACGGAGTGGAAAGTTCGGAATTGTATATACCTCTTGATGTTCATGTCGGGAATACAGCAAGAGAATTAGGTTTGACAAATAGGAAAAGTAATGATTGGAAAACCGTTGTGGAAATAACCGATAGATTGAAAGAAATATTTCCAGATGATCCTTGCAAAGGGGATTTTGCGTTATTTGGATATGATTTTTATAAGGGGTGGCGTTATAGAGCTTTAAGTGGAGATATTTCAAATGAAGAAAGTTTTAAACAGAGATTTTTATGATTACTAGTCTATATACAATTAAATCATTTGTAAGTATTGGTGATTCATTGGATAAATGTTATGATTGCGAATATTGTAGGGCTAATGATGACTTAAAATATCATTATCATACATTGCCTAGTGAAATAAATCCATTATTTAAGAAATTACCAATTGCAGTTAATTTATTTTATGGAGACCCAACTCTTCAGTGGGAAAATACAATAAACATTTTAAAACAATTGGAAATTGATAAACATGAAGGTATTGTTATGATTGTTACAAAAGGTAAATTAAAAGATATACCTAAAATGTCATTAAATCTTCATGTTGGCATTAGTTATGGCCCAGATAAAATTAGCCAAGATAATTTTGAATACAATTTAAAAGTAGCTGAGAATTCTTGGTATAAATATAGTATTGAGTTTAGACCTATTTGTAATGGGATTAATGATTCTGAGGATTTAATTAGGTATGTATTTTCAATGGCTAAAAAATATGGTAATGTACCTATATCTTATTGTGGGTTGCAATTACCACCTAAAAATTTACCAGAAAAATATAAGCCTTATGATAACAGAGAATTTAGTGGGCAGAAATATATAAGTAAGCAAGTTAATGAAATAATTAGAAAACATTCAATTGAATTTGGAATATCTGTATTTCATAAAACCAGCTGTATGTTATCAACTGTTCATGGTTTAAATTATGACTATAATATACATTTTTTAAAACCAATAGGAGTTGAATGCCATGAATGTATAAATAGGGAAATGTGCAATAGTTTTAAAGTTTCTTCAATTGATTTACCATTTGATTATGAAATAGTTGAAAAAGAGAATTATAAATGCTCTTTTGTTAGAAATGGATTGTGTAAAGTACCTAATAAAGAATGCCTTAACATGAGAGGTATATTTATTAGACCTAAACTTGATTCACTTACACGTGGGGATGTTAGAATTATAAAATGGCTAACTGGATGTATGGTTTCAGATGTTAATAATTTAATTGAAATCCCTTATATTAGTGACTTTTGGAAAAAATAAAATTATGAATATTAAAATATGTATTGATTAGTTTATGATTAGTGAAAGATTATTGCATAATTTGGTTTTAAGATGTGATTCTGAATATCATATTTCAGAAAGAAGAAAGCAAGCGATTGCTTGGTCTAACCATTATCTATTGTTACCTTGTAATGAAAAGAAATTTAACTTTAAAAGGTTAAAGACTATAAATGGATTTGATAAACACGATAAAAAATCGTCTTATCACACTGTTTATATAAAAAGACATGGCGAAACAGATAGAATGAAAAAAGACCGATATTTTGGCAGTAAATTAGTTCGTAATTATATTAAAAAAGAAACTAAAAGAATTATTGATGAAGATTTAAACGAAAATTAAAAAAAAAACATTTAAAATTTGGTTTTTTTAAGTTTGTCTTTGCAATGTAAAAAACAATGGTTAACTCGAAGGTTAGAGTACCTATCTGTTATGTGAAAATCTCTGCGCAATGGTTTTCGTTAATGACATTACATATAGGAAGCAGGGTAAGTAAAGCGTTGATAAGAGTAGTGTAATAAATATTGAAAAGTAGTGTTAAGGCGAACCACACATAATATGTGTGTGGCTATGGATGACCGTGGTTTACCACCTAAAAAGTAGTGATAGGTTGAAGCAAGAAGTGAAATATACAAAATCATAGATTTTCGTAGAATTTCATGTACGGTAATGGCTTGATATTATTGTGTTGATTTGTTATCTTATAATATATAAACAATTTAAATTAGAACATTATGATAGAACTTGTGAAACATTTAAAATTTGAAGATTGCAATACAGACGAGGAAATTGTTGATTTTTGGAACAGATTAGGATTTTTGGATGGAATTGAAAATGATTTTAAAAAAGAATGCGTAGCAAAAGCGATGCATACAATGGCAAAGAAACTTATCAATGAAGATAAATATGTTGATGATATTTTCCCCTTTAGTGATTTTTCAGTTGTAATCTTTCCAATAATTCGGAGGGTTATAATGGATCCATATTATAAAGAAATAAATGACTTTGATGTTGATTTTTTTGAAAAGATTATTAATGATACCACTTTTGTTGAGATGTTGAAGCATATAGCCAAAGATCATTATAATAAGTTAGTGGAATTGGATATTTATAACACAATCAAAGAAGTATTAAACAATAAGACAATGCACGATATAACACAGGAAGATTGTGAGAAATTAAAAGAGCAAAACATTGACTTGGAAGCTGAATGCGTGGCATTGATAGCAGAGTATTATGTTTACAGAATTAAAGAAAGAGATGAAAGAGAAAAAGAAGAAAAAAGAACCGAAATGGCTTAAGGAAACTAAAAAATCAATCGCAAAATATCCAGACGGTTATAAACTTGGTAATAGAAAAGTTGAGGATTTAACTGAAGCTGATTTTGATTTTCAAGGATTTCTAATTCCTCATATCACATTAAGAGAAGGGTTAATGAATATCGGTTTCAAGGAGGATAAGAAAAATAATAGATTTTATATTGAAAATGATAACGAACTCCTAAACACTGTTCCTTTGATACTCCAAGATGACGGAATGGGCTATGGTGCAATCAATGGGAAGATGACAGATTTTTATCATTCAGGTGATAAAAAAGGAAATGACGAAATACATATTTGGTTTTAACATAATTTAATTCCTATAATTTTCGAGTTATGGGAATTTTTTTGTATATTTGCGGTAGAATTAGAAAATTATGAAAACAACAGATTATAAAATAGGGGATATTATAACTCTTAATGGAAAAGATTATATGGTTTGTAAACCATATGAAGAAGAATGGCGTTGTGCAGGGTGTGCGTTGGAAGACAACTGTGACGCTGTACCAGTCAATTCCAAAGGATATATTTGCACGGATATCAATAGTGAGGAAGCTATATTTGTTGAGGTTGGTAAAGAAAAAGAATCTAAATTGGAATGGTTACAAAATAAATTAAATGTTGCCGAATTTGAAGTGAAAATATTACAACAGAAAATCGAAGAACTTAAAAAAGAGAATTAAAATATGAAGAAATATACATTTGAAGACATTAAAAAACAAGGTTTATTGTTATATGAGTTCCGCAGAGGTTCACATTTATATGGTCTTAGTACACCATCTTCCGATGAAGACTATGGAGGCGTATACTTAGCACCAGCAGAGCAACTTATTGGTCTAGGATTGGATTATCAAAGTGAGATACATAATGAAACTAATGATATTATGTGGTATGAGTTAAACAAATTCATGTTACTTTTACTTAAGAGTAACCCCACTGTTCTCGAAGCATTGTTTGCGGATGGAAATGCAGTATTATATGAACATCCCATTATGACAGAGCTTAAGAAATATAGGGATAAATTCATAACCAAGCAATGCTTTAAACCTTTTGGGGGATATGCGGTTGAACAAATACGCAAGTGTAGAGGTTTGAATAAGAAGATTGTAAACCCAGTAACAAAACGTCTTGAGCCTCTTGATTTTGCTTATACCTTTTACAATCAAGGTAGTACTAATATTAAAAATTGGTTGGAATATAGAGGGTTGAAACAACAATATTGTGGCCT
>CALVIA010000080.1 GCA_944329255.1 uncultured Bacilli bacterium | reverse complement strand
AATAAATATATAAAGTAAAGGTTGATTTTATGGATAACAAAGAATTATATACAAAATTTGAAATAATAGAAAAGAAAATATTAGATTTTAGGAGGTTACTTTGACTATAGTTCTATAGAAAATAAAATATCTGAATTGGAAAAAGAAGTAATTAAAGAAGATTTTTGGAATAAAGAAGGATCAAATAAAGTTATATCAGAATTATCTGAATTAAAAAAAATAAAAGATAAAATATTATATTTCGAAAATGCTTTAGAAATAAAAAAAGAATTAAATGAAGAAGATGAAGAATTAAAAAAAATTATAATTTCAGAAATAAATAAATTAGAAATAGAAGTAAATTCTTTTGAAACTCTAACATTATTAAATAAAGAATTTGATGATATGGATTGTGTTTTAGAAATACACAGCGGAGCAGGTGGAACAGAAAGCTGTGACTGGGTAAATATGCTATATAGAATGTACACAAGATGGTGCGAAAAAAACAACTATAAATGTGAAATTATTGATTTTCAACAAGGAGAAGAAGTAGGAATAAAAAGCGTTTCATTTATAGTAAAAGGGAAATACGCATATGGTTATTTGAAATCAGAAAGTGGTGTACATAGATTGATAAGGATTTCGCCGTTTGATTCAAATAAAAGAAGACACACTACTTTTGCATCAGTTGAAATAATTCCACAATTTGAAGACAAAATAGAAATCGATTTAAAAGAAGAAGATTTAAAAATAGATGTTTATAGAAGTAGTGGCGCTGGAGGTCAAAGTGTTAATACAACAGATTCTGCTGTAAGAATAACTCATATACCAACTAAAACGGTTGTAACTTGTCAAAACGAGAGAAGTCAAATAAAAAATAAAGAAAAAGCATTAGAATTATTAAAAAACAAACTATATTTAAAAAAAATAGAAGAAAGAGACGAGGAATTAAGAAAAATTAGAGGAAATAAGGTTGAAATTAATTTTGGATCTCAAATAAGAAGTTATGTTATGCATCCATATTCTATGGTTAAAGATCATAGAACAAATTATGAAACGTCAAATGTATATGATGTTTTAGATGGGAATTTAAATGCATTTATAGAAGCATATCTTAGGGAAGTGAAGTAATGAATAGTAAATTAATTGAATATTTAAAAAGATATATAACGTTATTAATAGGATTATTTTTATACGCATTTGCATATAATTTATTTTTAAAACCCAATAGTATTGTAGCTGGAGATGTTGATGGTATTGCCAATATTTTTAAAGAAATGATTAATCCAAATTTACTTATAACTATTTTGTGCATCATTTTGTTAATATTAAGTTTCCCTTTATTGGGAGTAAAGACAACAATAGGGTCAATAATAGGTACACTTGTATTTCCAATATTTGTTACTTTAACAAGTGACATATCGTCATATATTAAAATTGATTCAGATGATTTACTGTTAGTTGCTGTTGTTGCAGGTGTTATTAGAGGAGTAGGGTATGGGTTAACATTTAAAATGGGGTTTACCACTGGTGGTACAGATATATTAAATCAAATTGTTGCCAAATATATGCATACTTCAATAGGAAACGCGATGCTAATAGTTGATGGGTCAATTGTATTGGTTGGTGGATTTGTATTTGGATGGACCAATATGTTGTATGCTATAATAGTATTATATATATTAAGTATTATAACTGATAAAATTATGCTAGGAATCTCAAAAAGCAAGGCATTTTATATCATTACATCTGAAGAAGATAAAGTAAAAGATTATATAATGAATAAATTAGGACATGGGGTGACTATATTTCCAGTAAAAGGTGGATACACAAAGGAAAAACAAAAAATGCTAATGTGTGTTATTCCAACAAGAGAATATTATAAATTGAAAGAAGGAATAAGTGAAATAGATAATGAATCATTCTTTGTTATAACTGATGCATATGAGGTGAAGGGTGGTGCGTAAAAAGATATATGTATATTTTCAAATAACATTTGGTTTATTTTTAATTGCACTATCCTTTGATTTAATTATTTCTCCTTTAAAAATTGTAGTAGGGGGAGTAAATGGTATAGCAATAATATTTAATACTTTATTTAATATAAATAATTCAATTTTTATATCAATATTTTTATTTTCAATGATTATATTGAATTTAATAATTTATGGTATTAGTGAAACAAAAAAATTAGTTTATTGTTCAATTGCATATCCAATATTGATATCTTTTTTAGAAAGCATTCCAAATATAGTTGTTTTAGATTACTCAAATAAATTTATGTTATTTATTTTTGCAGGAGTATTAAATGGAATAGGAAGTGGACTAATATTTAAAAATGGATTTTTAAGTGGTGGAACAGATGTAATAAAAAAGATTTTATCAGATAAATTTAAAATACCAATGGCTACAACGGTATTTATTTTAGACGCATTAATTGTATCTATAGGTGGATTAATTTTTGGACTAAAAAGTGTTTTATATGCTATAATTATTTTGTATATCTCAAGTGTAATAATAGATAAAATTATTTTAGGGATATCAAATCAAAAAATGTTTTACATAATGACTAGCAATCCTGAAAAAGTAAAAGAAGTTATACTAAAAGAGTTTAAAACAGGTTGTACTGAAATTGATGCATTAGGTGGATATACAAAAGAAAAACATCATGTATTGATGACAGTAATCCCGACCATTAACTATATAAAATTAAAAAATAAAATTAGTGATATTGATAGTAAAGCATTTTTTATAATTACAGATTCATATTATACATATAAATTTGATAAGAGGTGAAGTATGGAATTAATTAGAATAAATAATTTAGAAAAAAAATATAAAACTGGTGTAACTGCAATATATGATTTGGATTTAAAAGTGAAAAAAGGAGATTTTGTATTTGTAATTGGTCAATCAGGAAGTGGAAAATCTACACTTATAAAAATGCTGTACAGAGAAGAAAAACCTACAAAAGGTACAATAAACATTGGTGGAATAGAAGTTTCAAAATTAAAAAATAGAAAAGTGTATAAATTAAGAAGAAAACTAGGAATAGTATTTCAAGATTTTAAATTATTACCAAAATTAACAGTATATGAAAATGTAGCATTTGCACTTGAAATATTAGGTTTACCCTCAAAAGAAATACAAAGTAAAACATTAGAAGCATTAGAACAAGTTGGATTAAAAAATAAATCCAAAAATTATCCAGATCAATTATCTGGTGGAGAACAACAAAGAGTAGCAATTGCAAGAGCGATAGTTAATAATCCTAAATTATTATTATGTGATGAACCAACAGGAAATCTAGATCCCGAAACTAGTTGGGAAGTAATGCAAGTATTAGAAAAAATAAATAATAATGGGACAACAATTATAATGGCAACTCATGATAAAGAAATGGTAAATAGAATGAAAAAAAGAGTAATTCTTATTGAAGCAGGAAAAATAAAGAAAGATTATGAGAAAGGAAAGTATTTAAATGAAGCAAATTAGAATATTAGGAAGAAGTATTAGAGATGCCTTTAAAAGTGTATTTAGAAATTTTTCTTTATCAATTGCATCTATTTCATGTATTACCATAACTTTACTAATTTTATCTATTTCAATGATTCTTTCATATAACATTGAAAACATTGCCATATTAATAAAAAAAGATTTTTCAATTGTTGTATTTGTAGAAAATGATGCAACAAAAGAAGAAATAAATAAAATAAAAGAAGAAATTAACAAATTGGATAATATTGAGTCAGTTGTTTATGAAACGAAAGATGAAGTAGCTGAATCATGGAAGGAAAGTAATGATACATTTGAGACAATAATAGAAGGATGGGATGAAGATGAAAACCCATTAGCTGATACTTTTTCAATTAAAGTAAAAAACATTAATGATATTGCAAAAACAGCAAAAGAAATTCAAAATATTGATAAAGTAGGTTTAGTAAGGTATGGTGAAGGTATTGTTGAACAATTATTATCTGTTTTAAAAGTTATTGAAAAATTTTTAATATTTATAGTTCTTGCACTTGTTTTAGTTACTGTATTTTTAGTAAGCAATACAATAAAAATAACAATTTTTTCAAGAAGAAAAGAAATAGAAATAATGAGATTAGTTGGAGCTTCAAATTTAAACATCAAAATGCCATTTATAGTAGAAGGATTATTTTTAGGAATTTTAGGATCATTAATTCCGATTATTGCAACTATATATGGTTATAGTGCAATATATAAATACGTAAAATTAACAAATATTTCACCATTTTTACAATTAGTACAACCTATGCCATTTATATACATTGTATCATTAATTATTTTATGTATTGGTACAGTAGTGGGAATGTTTGGAAGTTATAATTCAGTAAGAAAATATTTAAAAATTTAAAGACACATATTGTGTCTTTTATATTGCTAAAAATAATGACTTTCTAAGTTTTTACAAGTAATTTTTGTAAATTTCTTAAAAAAAGTTGTGATTTTAACTGAAATTGTAGTTTAAATCACGACTTAAAACACCAAAAGTGGTAATT
>CALVIA010000079.1 GCA_944329255.1 uncultured Bacilli bacterium | reverse complement strand
AAACATTAGAAACATATTTTAATTTTAAACGAAATCCAAAAGGTTATGATATAATTATAGTATACAAAAATGAACCTAAATTAAAATATAAATATAGATATCTAATAAAAAGTAATAAATTCTTTCTTGATAATATTTTTAATGATGGATCTATTATTGCTTTAGATAAATTTCAAGAAACAAAAAAACCATTACATGAAAATTGTATAAATATAGAATTATTATTTTTAGAAGATTATAATACTTTACAAAATGATAATTTTATGAAATATACTTTTTTTGATTATATTAAAGATATAGTTAATTAACTATATCTTTTTTTGTAAAAACATCAATATCCCAAAAATTAGATTTAAAATTAGCAGTATAAAAGTACTTAAAAATAAAATTATCATATTGATTATTAAAAATAATATCTTTAATTTTAGAAATAGGTTGATTAACTATATAATCATAATTATACCAATTATCTATTTTTAAATTTTTCATAAAATCAGAAAAAGCCTCAATTATTTCATCTTCAATTAAATCAAAGCTAATAGAAGCCTCAAAAGGAGTTTGTATTTTTATTTTAAAACAAGGAAACTCAATATAATTAAGCTGATTACTCCTAGAAGGCTGCTTAATATTTGAGTATAGTTTATAATACAAACTTTGTCTATTAAGTATTACAAAGCCTTTATGAGCCTTTTTAGGACGTAAATTTCTTTCTTGGTTAGCTCGATCTCTAGAAATACGAAGTAAATTACCATTTAAACCTTTTAGCCTTTGTAATTCCTGCTTATAGTCTTCTATTGTATGCTTTAAATCTTCAACTTCCTTATTATGTATATTTTGTAATTCTTTAATTTTATAGTTATACTCTTTTTTTAAATTCTCAATATTAATTATATTTTCATTTTTCAAAGAAATAATGCTATTATTTAAAATAACTGCATTACTTTCCAAAGAATTTATATAGAGTTCTAATTCCTCAAATTGAGCTTTAGAAATAGCATAATGAGAAAAAGAGCTATTAGTATCTTTACCATCTTTATAAATACCTAAAAATTTATTTATAGGTACTTTAGAAATATTTAACTTGATAAAAAAACCTCCTTAAAAATTATAAATACTTCTTAACTTTATTCTTAACTTTATTTTCATTAAATATTATATTATTAAATCAATTTAAAACAATTACTAATTACTAATCGTAATTTATTCTAATTATTTTTATTTTACTAAAAATCTCATTTTTAACAAAAGACTAATATTTTTTATTAAAAAGTAAATAAGCTATAATTAAAAGTTATTGAAAATTTCTGAACGCGCTACCGCTTGTTGTTCCGAACGTTTTCAATAATTTTTTAATAAAAAATGATTTTCAAACGTCCGGCTAAAAGGTTGTCCCCCATAAAATAAATAAAAAATAAAAACTAAACTTTCCCTTAAAGCTTAAAGTTAATAATAAATTATCTTATTATTGAAATATAAACTAAGCTCTTAAATAATGTTCAGCAATAACAGAAATACGATTATGCCCAAGATTAGAACTAGCAATTAACATAGCCTTTTTATCATACCAAACACCAGCTAAATCATTACGACAACAATAAACTTCACTTTTAGGTAAAGTCTTAACATCTCTAGCAAACATATTATAAAGAGAATTACAATAATCAGCTCTATAACTATGGATATCAGCATTAGTAGAAACAGACTTAAAAACTTTATTATCTCCAGCAGATTTCATCATATTAACAACCAAATTAACATCACCAATAATTAAAGATTCACGATAACGACCACCTTTACCTTTAACTCCAAGATAATAATTACCATCTTTAAAAATTAACTGATTACCTCTAATATTAGTAACTTCTTTACGCCTCAAACCAGTAGATCTACAAAAAGTAACAAGTTCTTTATTCTTTTCTTCAGAGAATATTTTATCACGTTTAGAAGAACCTCTAGAACGAGTTATATTAGCCCTATGACGTTTAGGTGTAGAAATAAAATCACTAGATGAACAACCATATAACTTAGCAATAGCACAAGCATCTAATTTAATAGTATAAGCAGATAAATTAAACCTAGTTTTAAGATATTCATTAATATAAGGCTTACAATCATCTAAAGTCTTACATTTATGATTTAACTTACACCATTTAACAAAATAACAACAATGTTTTAAATAAGTTTTATAAGTAGACCAGCTGTAAATATAATTATTAGAAATACCAAGTTTCTTATCCTGGTGCTTAGAGTAACCAATTTTAAGCTTATCATCAAGAGCAAATTTAACCTGACCAATAAGACTAACTTTATTTTTAATGGACAATAGACCACCTCCTAAGCAATATAAAAACCATTAATAAAGTAAATATCTAAAAATTAAGTTAAAATCGTTAAATAGCAATTTAAAATTAGCTTTTTGGAACTGCGGGGGTGTGGGGGAACGCCACAAATATAACTTTGGATTTATGATAAACTAATTTAACTGTTATAAGCTTTATAATGCTTGTAAAGGCAATGGGTGCTAATTATCTTAATTAGCTTCCCGTTGACTGCACAATGCAGTTTATAAGCTTATATAAAGTAAGTCAATAACAACTTGTTGAGGGTGGAGATTTTTATGTAATAAAAATACTACCCGTTTATTTACTTACTTTAAAGTTAAATGGAATTTTTAGTTTTTTATGTAGTTGAGAATAAATAAATACACCCAAATTTAAAATCTAGTTATGGTTCTAGAATATTACTGCTCATTAATATAACTGTAAGTTATAATGTTTTTCAAACAAGATTACTAAACATATCTAATATAAAATATTAGATTTAATGTAATTTTAAACTCATAAAATAAACTAGTAAAAGACATATGTTTAAATTATATTTCAACCAAATTTAAAAGTAAAATAGCATTTATGGTAATAAAATAAAAAAATAAGAAATTAATATTATAACACAAAATATAATAAAAGTAAACAATATCCGTTTACTCATAAAACGAGTAACCGTTATTGTTTTATTTTTTTTCTAAACTACAGTATTTTATCTTAAAATTTATAATTTTATTAAGTTCTAAATTTTTTATACTTTAATTTACCAATAAACTCTATTTATAAATCATGAACTTTAAATTTGCGATTTAAGGTATTAAAAAAATATATATAATATATAAAATTTAAAGGTATATATAAGTACTTAAAATAAAAACAAAAAATTTTTAAAAATATATGATTTTTCCAGGAAAATTTAAGAATATATTAAATATAAATTTTAAACATAAAAATGTAATATATATCCCAAAACTATCATACATAAAAATGTAATAAAAAATCATAATTAACATAAAAATAGAATTTTTATTTTTTAATACAAAAAAATAAGGATTTTTAAAATACAATTTATAATATCTAACTTCAAAAATCCATCTAGAAATAAAAATAAAAAAATATAAACAACACTAATAGACTATAACACTACTATTTTTTAAAAATTCTTAAAATAGATAGTTTTATAGTCTGATTTAGTATTATTAAATCATTAATAATAACTTAGTATGTAATAATCTTATTGTTCATATTATGGTTTAATAATGATTTAATAATGTTATGTATGATAATGCTATTTAACTTATCTTTAATACTTTTAAAAGCAACTGTAATAAGTTTAACAATATCTTTATTTTTCTTATTAGCAATATCCCAGTATTGATTCATCACCATAACAGTATCGTTTAAATCAAGCTCTGTATAGCTTAATTTATGTCTTCTACATAGATTAACAACTATATTTTTATAGTATCTATGTGCAGAGTTTTCTTCTTTCTCAATAACAACACCTTTTTCAGTTACTTGAATTTTAGGCTTGTTTAATAAATCATTAAATATTTCTATAATTTTAAAAGATTTATCATTTTTATCCTTTTTAATAATAATATTTAATATTTTATTTGCTTTTAACTCTTTTAAGTATTCTTTAAGCATACGTTCAGTTATATTAAGTTCTATAGACATAGCTTTAAAGTTTTTATATGTAAGTTTATTAGTGTTATTAAAATCAACTACTTTTCTTTGTTTATTCATTCTAAACACAAAGTATAAAAGTGTTCTAATAGCACCAGCTCTAAGATTCCTTAATATATCCATATCAAAAATTTTAGAATTAACATCTAAATAGCTTGTTAATTGTTCAAAGTCAAAATCATTATCAATAAATTGAACAGATATTTCTTGTCTGCATTCCTTGTTTTTATCATAATCAATAAGTAATTTATATTTAAGGCTTGAAAGAACCCTATAAAAATTTGATTGACAACAATCAATAGATTTAGCAACCTCTTTATAATAAATATGAGCAAATCCATTTTTATTACTACACTGTATTAAATACATCAATAATAATAACTCATCTTTTGCCAACTCTTCCTTATATAATTTTTTGACTAATCTATCATTTATTTTTTTCATTAAAAAACACCCCTTTTCATCTTTAGTTTATTAGTTTATTTTTAAATTTTAATTTTTGTTACTAGATAAAAAGGAATGCTATTTTCAACTTAAAAGAAAGTATTTTATTTAATTTATCTAATATGGTATTGACTTTTATATATTTTTCATATATAATTATATCATATATATTGATAAAAAAGCATTTTTTTTATCTTAATATATTGATAAAAAGCATTTTTTTTATC
>CALVIA010000078.1 GCA_944329255.1 uncultured Bacilli bacterium | reverse complement strand
AAAGTAACTTTTCTTTCTAGTAAGAGGACAGCTTAATAGCTGTTTTTTTGTTATTTTACATATTAATGTAAAAATGATATAATCTAATTGGTGATGTTATGGAAAACTTTGTTATTGGTAGTATGACTAAAGTTATTGGTTTAAGGGATGATGGAACGTTATTGTTAACAAATTCAAATGCTACTTTAAAAGATATTAAAGAAAATGCTGCTGTTTTTAGTAAAAATTTAGAACAACTGACTGATGTTTTACCAATTGGGGTTTTAACAAAATTTGATAATTGGATTGAAACAAATTATTATTTTGAAAAAAATGAAGATTTAAATATTATATATAGTTCGTTATTGGGGTTTGCAATTGGAGAAGCATTTGGTTTTCCTTATTCTAATTTATCAAAAGAACAAATTAATAAAAATGAATTAAATGAAATGATTGATTCAAATAATGGGAAAATTACTAAAGGATGTTTTAGTGATGCTACCTCTTTGGTTTTAGCTACTATGGATTCTATTATTGAATGTGAGGGGGATATAGATTACAATCATATAATGGATAATTTTTTATCATGGCTAATGGAATCAAGATATTCTTCATGTAATTTAGCGCTAGGACTTACTAATTCTTTTTCACAAGTATTAGTAAATTATGTTAAAAATGTTGATGCTTCCTTATCTGGATGTGATGATTTTAATAATATATCGTTAATTAGAATTCTTCCTATATCTTTATATTGCATTTTGAATAATTTTAATAATGATGAGACAATTAATTTGATAAATAGTGCATGTAATATTACTAATAAACAAGATTTATGCAAATTAGGATGTTATATTTATACTGAATTACTAAAAGATATAATAAAATATAAAAATATTGATCATGCATTAACTTATATTTCTAATTTGGATTATTCTTCTTATGAAAAAGAAAGTATAAAAAAATATGATAATATAATTAATAATAAAGTTAAAGAAATTAGTTTTGATGAAATAAAAAATTCTGATGGCATAATAGATACTTTAGAATCAGTAATTTATTGTTTAATAAATTCTAATAACTATAAAGATTCTATTATATTATCTACTTCTTTAGGAGGAGATAATGATGCAAGATGTGCATTAACTGGTGCTATTTCATCATTAATATATGGAATAAAAGATATTCCTATACATTGGATTAGAGACTTAAAAGAAAAAAGTTATATTGATAATATTACAACTGATTTTGATTATGTAATTAGATATAAGAAATGTAAATTGAATAATGAAAATAGATCTAAATGATTTAATTAAAGAAATAAATAATGTTACTAAATCATTATTTAGAACAAAATCAGTAACACAATATAAATATTATAAAGAAACTTTATTATTTTTAAAAAGCATATACTATATATTAACAGGAATAGAATATAAAGCATACATACCTAATAATCCATATTATGAAAAATTTTTAAATAGTAAAAATGATTCATTAAGTACTAATATTATTGAATTTTATTCTAATATTAATTTATATAATGAAATTACAAATAATATATTAAAATGTTATGATAATAATAACTTTTATGATTTATGTAAAGAAAATGAGCAAAGAAGAATTAAGGAAAGAGATTATTTTGAATTAATAAATGAGTTTTTATTATCTTATGATGAAAAGTTATTAAATTTTTTTGAACATATTAAAAAAAATAATCAAATTGATATGGTAACCGATAAGATTAAATCAAATTTAACATATGGAATTATAATTAACAATCATTTAAATAAATCATATGTTTTAGTTGATAATAAATATACCATTGCAAATGCTTCAACATTTATTCATGAATTAGGTCATGCATATTCGTATTATATGATATCAAATAGGTCATTAAGTCAAAGCTATAATTTTAATTTGTCATATGAAGAATTTATATCGGATTACTTTGAATTTTTGTTTTTAAAATATTTATATAAAAATCATATTTATATTAATGATGCAATAAAATGTGAAAATTGTTATTATGTATATTTAAAAGAATATATTAAAGAATTAAATTTATATACAATAATTAATATAGATAATTTAAGCGAATATGACCTATTTGATATAAATAATGACTTTAATTATGGTATTGGTTGTTACTTGAGTTTATTTATGCATGATAAATATGAAAAATCTAAAGAAGAAGCTATAAATAGATTAAATGATTATATGTGTTATCAAGGACTTATTGATAGGGATGAGCAATTAGAAATATTGGGGATTAATAGAGAAGATTTTTTAAATACTGATATATTATCTAAACATTTAGAAAATCATGTTAAAAGTTTATATAAGAAAAAGAATTAATCTAAAAAAATTTGTGAAAAAGAATTAATCTAAAAAAATTTGTGAATAAGAATTAATCTAAAAAAATTATTTATTTTTTTAGATTTTTGTGTTAATATTAATAATTGTGAAAAGAAGTGGTGAAAATGGAAAAAATAATAAATATTGCTGTTATAGCACACGTAGATGCTGGAAAATCTACTTTAGTTGATGCTATGTTAAGACAATCTGGTGTTTTTAGCGAAAGAGAAAAACTTGTAGATCAAGTTATGGATTCAAATGATTTGGAAAGAGAAAGAGGAATAACTATTTATTCTAAAAATTGTTCTATTAAATATAAGGATGTAAAAATAAATATAGTAGATACACCTGGACATGCTGATTTCTCATCTGAAGTTGAAAGAATAATGAAAACTGTAGATACTGTTATATTACTTGTTGATTCAGCAGAAGGGCCAATGCCTCAAACAAGATTTGTTTTAGAAAAATCTTTAGAAGTTGGATTAAAACCTATATTATTTATTAATAAAATAGATAAAAAGGATGCAAGACCTGAAGAGGTTGTTGATATGACTTTTGATTTATTTTTATCGTTAAATGCAAATGATGAACAATTAAATTTCCCAATAATATATGGTGTTGCAAGAGATGGAATAGCAAGATGTAATATTAATGATACTAATAATGATTTATCTCCTTTACTTGATTTAATTGTTAATACAGTTAAACCTTATGAAGGAAGTGAAAATGATCCTTTACAAATGCAAGTTTCTCAACTAGCTTATGATGAATATATTGGAAGACTAGGTATTGGTAGAGTAACAAAAGGTGTTATTAAAGTTGGGCAAGAAGTTGCTGTGTGTAGAGCTAATGACACTATTGAAAAAGCAAGAATATCTAAATTGTTTATTACTGAAGGATTAAATAGAAAAGAAGTAAAAGAAGCTTATTATGGTGATATAGTAACAGTTGCAGGAATAAGTGATGTTTCAATTGGTGAAACAATTTGTGATAAAGATCATATTGAAAAAATGGAAATGATTCATATAGATGAACCAACATTATCCATGAATTTTTTAGTAAATTCTAGTCCCTTTGCAGGTAGAAGTGGAAAATTTGTAACTATAAGACATATTAAAGATAGACTTGATAGAGAACTTGAAACTAATGTAGGGTTAAAAGTTTTACCATTAGATGGATTAGATGGATATAAAGTTTATGGAAGAGGGGAATTACATTTATCTGTTTTACTTGAAAATATGAGAAGAGAAGGATATGAATTATCTGTATCAAAACCAGAAGTTATATTAAAAGAAATAGATGGTGTTAAATGTGAACCTTTTGAAAAAGTTATTATTACACTTCCAGATGTTTATAGTGGAACAGTTATAAATGCATTAAATGAAAGAAAAGGTATATTAGAAAGTATTGAACCAAATCAAGAATATACAAAAATAACTTTTTTAGTGCCAACAAGAGGTATAATCGGTTATAGAAGTCAATTTATAAATACAACTAAGGGTGAAGGAATAATGGTTAAAAGTTTCCATTCTTATATGCCTTATGTTGGAAAAATACAAGGAAGAAAAAATGGTGTTTTAGTATCTATGGAAAATGGTAAAACAATGGGTTATTCGCTTTACAATCTAGAAGACAGAGGTACATTAATAGTAACACCTGCAACAGAGGTATATGTTGGAATGATTATTGGAATACATAATAGAATAGAAGATTTAAATGTAAATCCATGTAAAAATAAACAATTAACAAATACAAGAGCAGCTGGATCAGATGATGCAATAACTTTAACACCACCAAAAAAATTCTCACTAGAAGAGGCTCTTGAATTTATTGAAGATGATGAATTAGTTGAAATTACCCCTGATGATATTAGATTAAGAAAGAAAATTTTAGATCCAAAACTAAGACATAAAGATAAGTATTAATAAAGGATAATATATGTTTGATGAAAAAACAATTAAAGATATAGAAATTAATTTACCAAAATATAAAAAAGCATTATATGATTTTTATGATTCAAATAAAGAAAAGTTTCCATTTAAAGGAAAAGAATATGAAGATGATTTATTATTAGTTATATTTTTAAATGAATATGAATATGAACATGACCTTGTTTTAAAAGCATTAGATGATATTTTAATACCAAATATCAAATCAAAAATAGCATTAATAAATGTTTTGTCTTTTTTACATGGATTCGGTGTTATAAATAAAATAGAATATAAAAAAAGAAATCCTTATAAAGGTTTATTTTAAACTTTATAAGGATTTTTAAATTAACGTTATATTTTATTTATATTAATCTGTAAGTTTGTCAAACATAAGTGACAAAGTCACGGATAAAAAATGACCTTATTTGGTATAATCACGAAGAAACTCGC
>CALVIA010000077.1 GCA_944329255.1 uncultured Bacilli bacterium | reverse complement strand
TACTTTACTCTATTGACTATTTTAATAATAAATATTATAATACATATGCTTTAAACATTTTAGCAGCATTGTAATGAAATTTATAATGTGTTTATTTGAAATAAATTAGTAGTTAATAGCTGCATTAACGAAAGTAATATTAGACACCCTATAAATTGGCATTACAATCTCTTGTTTATAGTAAACAAAAGAAAGGAGAAATGTTATGTCTAAATATACAGGACCAGCTTATAAGAAAAGCCGTCGTGTTGGTATTTCTGTTTTAGAAACAGGAAAAGAATTAGTTAAAAGACCATATGGTCCAGGACAACACGGTAATGGAAGAAAAGCAAAATTATCTAACTATGGAATTCAATTAGTTGAAAAACAAAAAATAAGATTTACTTATGGAATAAGTGAAAAACAACTAAGAAAAGTTTTTGAAAAAGCAGGTAAATTAAAAGGTATACATGGTGAGAATATGCTTAAGTTATTAGAAAGCAGACTTGATAATGTTGTATACCGTATGGGACTTGCTTCTACAAGAAGAGCAGCAAGACAATTTGTAAATCATGGTCATGTTAATGTAAATGGAAAAAAAGTTGATATTCCATCATATCAAGTTAAACCTGGCGATGTTATATCAGTAAGAGAAAATTCTAAAGAACATAAATCAATGAAGCAAACATTAGAAAGTGTTAATAAAAATGTTGAATATGTTTCTTTTGATAAAAACAAACTTGAAGGTACATATTTAAGATATCCTGAAAGAAGTGAATTATCTTCTGATATTAATGAATCATTAGTTGTAGAGTTCTATAACAAATAAAAAATATGGATTATATTCCATATTTTTTTTATTTAAATTTTATTAAATAATATTTTTTCTTTCCTCTTCTTATAACAATAAATTTATTATCTATTGCAACAGATTTAGATATTACAAAATCAACATCATTTATTTTATCTCCATTAATTGTAATGCTATTGGTAGTTATAAACTCTCTTGCTTCTCTTTTTGAACTACAAATTTGTGCTTTCACAAGTAAATCAACAACATTCATTTCTTCACTTATTTCATAATTTAAAACATTTTTAAAAACACTCTCAATATCTTTTGAATCTAAATTTTTTATATCTCCTTTAAATAAAATCTCAGAAATTTTTAAGGCTTTTTCATACTCTTCTTTCCCGTGTAAATCTGTTATTATTTCTCTTGCCAGTATTTTTTGAGCCTCTCTTAAATGAGGATTTTCATTATGTTTTTTTACAATGTCAATAATTTCATCAGGAGTTAAAAAAGTAAATATTTTCAAATAAGATTCACACATTGAATCATCAGTATTAATTAAATATTGATATAATTCATAAGAAGAAGTCTTATTTAAATCAAGCCATAATGCATTTCCTTCACTTTTACCAAATTTATTTCCATGAGCATCCAAAACAAGAGGCATAGTAAATGCATATGCATCCTTACCAGTCTTCTTTTTTATTAAATCAAGTCCAGTAGTTATATTCCCCCATTGATCAGACCCTTCTGCTTGTAAAATACAATTATATTTTTCAAATAAATGTAGAAAATCAAATCCTTGTATTAAAGTGTAAGAAAATTCCGCATAAGTAATACCAGTTTCTAATCTTCTATTAATTATATCTTTTGATAACATATAATTTACATTTATATATTTTCCAACATCTCTTAAAAAATCAATATAATTCATATCTTTAATCCAATCAAAATTATTAACAATAATTGCTTTACCATCAAATATTTTATTTACCTGATTTTTTATACCTAATAAATTTTTATTTAATTCTTCTTTGGAAATAATTTCTCTTTCTGCAGTAGGTCTTGGATCTCCAATTAATCCAGTTGCACCTCCAACTAACAATATTGGTTTGTGTCCATAGTTAGATAACCTCTTTGCAGTTAACAATGATGAATAATGGCCCAAATGCAAACTATCAGCTGTAGGATCTGTTCCCCAATAAAAAGTAATCCTTTCATCATTTAATTTTTTTTCTATATCTTCTCCTGCAATATCTTTTATTAAACCTCTCCATTTTAACTCTTCAAATAATTTCATACGTACCTCCTTAATAATTACTTTCCAATCTATTTTTAACAATATCCATTTTTCTATAACATGCATCATATATTTCTTTATCAGAAAATTTAAGTAATTTTCCCATATAAATCAAATTAGAAAAAATAGATTTTATACTTTCCCCTTTATTATCATTAATTAAATTTGATGCCTCTTTAAATAAAACACTAAATAAATCTATAATGCATTTTGTACTAACATGATTTATTATATTATCAAGTTTTAAATTATAGTAAGTGTAAAAACTTAAAATCATTATAATACAATCAGCATATTCTTCTAAAACTTTTTCTTTAGAAGGCTTTTTGATACTCCAGTACTTAAAACACTTAGTTTCATTAGCTAATTCACTTATTTCCACAATTAATTCTAAACAATTTTTTTTAAATATATCCTTATCATTATATTTTTTTATAAATATTTCATCTAATTCTCTATTTATCTTATAAATTTTATTCCACTCATTCATAAATAACTCCAAAAAAAATCTATAACCTAAGGGTTCATAAGAACGGTACCACCTTAGTTCATAGATTCTATGCACTTAAATCTTTAACCGGATAACGGATTGAAAGTAATTCATTTAATAATTAGTTTAATTTTCAGCAACCATTAAATTTCTACATTTCTAATTATTAAACTACTAAAAATATTCAATACATTGTATAGTATATAATTATTTACAATTATAGTCAACTATTATTTTTCCAATTTTTTCAATACCTCTTTAGTAACTTTAGCTAATTCTTTTTTTACTGCCATTGCAGCTTCCTCTATAACAGGCTTTCCTGCTTCCTTAGCAGTTTCAACAAGTTCCTCTGTTTTAACTTTTAAAATTTCCGCTTTTTCCTTAGCAATATTCAAAACTTTTTCTTTATCTAAAGATTTCATTTCACTTTCTATTTCTTTTAATTTAGCTTCTAATTTATCTTTTATTTCATCTGAATCCAATTTTCTTACCTTATCCCATAACTCAGAAATTTGATTAACTAAATCTTTTCTTGTTTCAATACCACTCTTGGGTGCAAATAAAAAACCCAATCCTAATCCAACCAAAGCACCACTAATAAAACCTTTTTTACCCATATTATTCCTCCTCTTTGTTATTATATTTATTTTTGTTAACACCTATTACAATATTAGTTAATCTATCAACTAATTTGTTTGTAATATTAGATATCTTATCAGTACAAAAATCAATTAAACTAAATATTCCATCTAAAGAACGTACTTTCTTATCAACATTCTCAATTATTAAATCCATTCTATTCATTATTTTTAATAATCTTAAACTCAAAATTATTAAAATAACCAATAAAATAAAACCTGAAAAATATAAAAGCAAAGGCAAAACTATTTGTAAATAATTTATAAAACTCACTATTCTTCCTCTCCTTCTTCATCCTTATACATACTATCTACCAATGAATAAAAATCTTCATCAGTAGTATCTTTTAACAACTCATCTATTGATTTAATTTTTTCATCTATTTCATCATTTTTAGTATCATTTAATAAAATATCACTTTCACTCATTATTTCATTAGAAGAAATATCAGTTTCTAAATCTTTTAAATCATCAAATAAATTTGTATTTTCAGATTTATCAACTTTATTCTTTTCTTCCCTACTCATAATCTTATCTTCGCCATATGCCTTTTTCATAACTGAATCAATATCAACCTTTAAAGAAGAGTCATTTAAAAGACCATCCTTACTAGAAATATCATCCTTAGAATAATTTTTATCTAGTACACCATATACAGGCGAAATAACAGGAGATGGTTTAAATACTTTCTTTTGCTGAGGTCTCACTTCCCTTTTAATTTCAGGTTCATATTTATTATTTTCTCTTTCTAAAACATTTATACTTTTTGTTTTTTTTCTTTCATCTTTAAAATCATCATCTTCAAAAATTATTGGAAATTTAAACTTTTCATTACTTTCTAATAATTCTCTATCACTAAAAGTATTTTCAATATCTTTAGTTTTTTCTTTTTCAACAATATTTTCCTTTATTTCACTATTTTCTACTTTTTCAATTTTTTTAGGCACACTAATTGGTTCCTCATCAAACTCGTCTTCTATAAAGATATTTTTTAATTTATCAAATAGTCCCATAATACACCTCTATTCATTCCCTTCATTCCATATAATATTTTGATCAGATGGTTCTTCATATTCATCATATTTATTAATATATTCAATAAAATTTCCTTCTTTTCTAGGAGTATAAAAATCAAATGTTTCCTCAGTCAATTTAGTACTTTCTTCTCCAACAATAACTTTCAAAACTGAATCATTAAATTCAATTGAATTTAGTATATAACACATGTTTATCAAAGATTGTCCTAATTTATCATAATCAACATATGCCTCTATTCTTGCATAATTATAATAAATTACGACTTTAAACATATCGTTTTCTTCATAAATATTTACATACCCATTTTTATCATTATAAGAAATTTCCTTAGTATAATATAAATTGTCTTCAATATTATTATTTATACTTGTTTTATAATAATAGCTCACCACATCAACATATAAATAATATTCAAAACCATCATAATATAATTTTTCATTATAATTATTTTTATTAATTAATCTAACACCTGGAGGCAAATAATATTTATAACCACTAGAATAATTATTAACTAATGACGTTTCTTCTTTCAAAAAAGTATTAAATATTAAATCATAATCATTTAAATCTATATTTAACTTATTACAACC